>CAZLBU010000171.1:0-2229 GCA_964557815.1 uncultured Bifidobacteriaceae bacterium
TTCCCTCGCAGTCGTGGTCGCGACCGCCGCGTGCGACGTCCAGGTGGGAGAGGGAGGGTTTTCCCTCGACCTGGCCACCGGCCGGGCGCAGGACACCTGGACGCGCTCGTATCCGCTCGCCCAGGGCGGTCGCCTCGAGCTCATCAACGTCAACGGCCGAATCGACGCCGAGCCCGCCAGCGGGAGCGAAGTCGAGCTCGTCGGGCAGCGCACGGCGAAGGCCGGATCGGACGATGCCGCCCGCGACCTGCTGGGCAAGGTCGAGATGCGGGAAGAGGCGGGCGAGCGGGGCGTCAGGGTCGAGGTCCGGGCGCCCCGGACCTTCGGCGTCTCGAATGTCGAGGTTCGCTGGACGGTCAAGGTGCCGAAGGGCACGGTCGTAGACCTTCGGACCGTCAACGGGCGCGTGGCGCTGGCAGGCCTCGAGGGCGAGATTCACGCAAAGACGGTGAACGGCGGCGTCGAGGGCAAGCGCCTGTCGGTCACCACGCTCGACGCATCCACGGTCAACGGTGGCGTGGATATCGACCTGGCTACGACCCTTGCCGGCGAGGGCCGGGTAGCACTCGAAGCGGTGAATGGCGGCGTATCGCTGGCTCTGCCTGGCGACAGCCGTGCCTCCGTGACCGCGCGGGTCACCAATGGCGGCATCAGGACGACGGACCTCGAGTTACAGCTGACCGGCGAGCAGTCCCGACGCCGGCTCGAAGGCACCCTCAACGGGGGCGGTACCCGCGTCACCCTCCAGACGACCAACGGCGGCGTGCGCCTCTCGAAGTCGGCCGGCGGCACGGCCGAATCGGCCACGGACGAGAAGTGACAGGGTAAAGTTAGGGGCGGGAGCGAGGGCTCCCCGTCCCCGTGACCGAAGACAAATCCACGCGCTATCACCGCCTCCGCCGCCGGGCCGACATGGCCGGCACCCTGGTCGCCGGCCTCGTGCTGGCTGCGCTGGCCTTCACGGGCGCCGCCGTGCGGATGCGGGAACTCCTGCACGACCTGGCATCGCTGGTGCTTCCCGCCGGTCTCGAGGAGGGCGCGGCGGTGGTCCTCATGACCGTGGCCGTCTTCGTCATCCTCCAGGTGGTGGAGTTCCCCTTCTCCTGGTATCAGGGTTTCGCGCTCGAGCACCGTTACGGCCTCTCGACCCAGTCCGGCGCGCATTGGCTGGCCGACCAGGTGAAGGCGGCGTGCCTTGCCGTCAGCATCGCCGTGATCGCCGCTTCCGTAATCTTCGCCAGCCTGCGCAGGTGGCCAGACTGGTGGTGGATGATCGCGGCGGCCGCCTTCGCCGCGGCTCTGGTCGGGCTGGCGAGGATTGCGCCGGTACTCCTGCTCCCCATCTTCTACAAGTTCCGTCCGCTCGATCGGCCGCCGCTCGTCGACCGCCTCATGGCCCTGGCCGCCCGCGCCCGCACCGATGTCGTCGGCGTCTTCGAATGGGTCTTGAGCGGCCACACGCGCAAGGCCAACGCCGCGCTGGCCGGGCTCGGCCACACGCGGCGGATCCTGCTCTCGGATACGTTGCTGGCCGACTACACCGATGACGAGATTGAAGTCGTGCTGGCCCACGAGCTGGCCCACCACGTGCACCGGGACTTGTGGCGCGGGATTGCCGTGCAGACGCTTGTGCTCGTCGGCGGGTTCTACGCAGCGGACGTCGTGCTCCGCGCGGCCGTGGTCAGGCTGGGCCTCCGGGGAATGGCCGACCCCGCGGCGCTGCCGCTGCTGATGCTCGTGGGCGGCACCTGGTCGTTCCTCGCGCTGCCCATCGTCAATGCCCTGTCGAGGGCGCAGGAGCGCGCCGCCGATCGGTACGCCCTGGAAGCGACCCGCAACCCGGACGCGTTCGTCTCCGCGATGAAGCGGTTGTCGCAGCAGAACCTGGCCGAGGAGCGGCCGTCGGCACTGGCGCGCTGGCTCTTCTACTCGCACCCGCCCATTCGCGAGCGCATCGAGGCCGCCCGGGCCTTCACGCAGACGTAACGCGCGCGTGCCATCGTCGTCTTCCCGGAGATAGCCATGCGCCTCGTTCCGATCGTGCTGTTGGCCGCCACGCTCATGCCCATGCCCCCTCCGAACCATTACCCCCGCAAGACCAACGTGGCGCATCGCGGGGCCTCGGCCTACGCCCCCGAGCACACGCTGGCCGCCTATCGCCTGGCTCTCGAGCAGGGGGCCGATTTCGTGGAGCAGGACCTCGCGGTCACGAAAGACGGCGTACTGATC
>CAZLBU010000171.1:2239-6424 GCA_964557815.1 uncultured Bifidobacteriaceae bacterium
TGCCTGCACGACCCCAGCCTCGAGCGCACGACGAACGTCGAGGAGGTGTTTCCGTCGCGCTTCACCGACGTCGACTTCGGGGGCCGGTTGCGGCGGACCTGGCTGGCCAACGACTTCACGCTGGCGGAAATCAAGCAACTGGACGCGGGCTCGTGGTTCGATCCGAAGTTCAGCAGCGAGCGTGTGCCGACGATCGACGAGGCCGTGGCCCTGATCAGGGGCCGCGCCGGGATGTTTCCCGAGCTGAAGACTCCGGAAATCTACGAGGGGCGCGATGTGAGGTTCGAGGAGTTGGTCGCAGCGGCCCTGGACCGGCATGGCCTGCGCGGCCCTCGGGCCGATCCGAAGACGCCGATCATCCTGCAGACGTTCGGCGAGGGCAGCGCCCGCCGACTCGCCGCGATGAAGATTGGCGTGCCCGTCGCCCTGCTCATCGAGCGCGGGGAGGGCTGGGACGAGGCACGCGTGCGGTCATGGCAGGGCATCGTGCAGGACCTCGCCCCGGCCAAGCGTATCGTCCGGGACAACCCCGCATTCGTGAAGTGGGCCCACGACGCGGGACTCACGGTGACACCCTACACGTTCCGCAGCGCGGATTCGGGCGATTTCCCCTCGGTGAGAGCCGAGATGGAACACTACCTCTACACACTGGGCGTGGACGCGCTCTTCACCGACAACCCCGACCTGTTCCCGCGGCGCTGACCTCGCAGACGCCGCGGCTGCTCACTGGTGATTGCCAATCGGCGATTGAGCGATTCATCGGGCGATTGGGGCATTGGCGATTGGCGCAATCGGAATGGGCCACTGAGCGATCAGTGAATCGCGCAATGAATCTCCCGATCGGCAATCAGCAATCACCAATGGGCTCGATCATCACCGTCCCTTCACCACCAGCGTCCCCTGCATGTTGCGGCATTCCGGGTCCCCGGTGAGATTGCAGTAGTAGGGGAAGGTGCCCGGCTGATCGGCCCGGAACTCGAAGGTCACCGACTGCCCCCCGCCCGCGCGCTTGACGATGCGGTAGGCGTCGATGACGAAGCTGGAGGGCCGCCCTTCGGCCCGGAAGGTGATCTTCACGAGGTCGTCCTTCGACACCTCGATTCGATCGGGGCTGAACACGTGGTCGCGTGCCGTGACGGTGAACTCCCGGCGGTTCGGCGCCTGTTCCTGCGCGGCCGCAAGGGTCACGGCGGCGGCGATGAGCAGGGCGAGCGCGGCCCCGGGGACACGTTGGCGCATGAGGTCATTGTACCCGGTACAAGAAGACGCCGGGGCGTTGGCCCCGGCGCTCCGTTCCAGATGCCTGTCCCGGGGCCTTCGGCCCCGGCTCACGGCCGTCGCGTGTCAGTCGCGGCGCGGCCCGCGGTCGCGGCGTGGGCCGCGGTCACGCGGCGGCCGGTCGCCGCGGTCGGCGCCGCCGCCCGCCGCGGCGCCCGCACCCTCTTCGCCCGTCGCTGGCGGCGCGCCGCCCTCCTCTGGCGTGATGAGGGCCTTGCGCGAGAGGCGGATCTTGCCGGTGGGGTCGATGTTGATGACCTTCACCAGCACCTGCTGGCCTTCCTTCAGCTCGTCCCGGACATCCTTCACGCGGTAGTGCGCGATCTCCGAGACGTGGAGCAGGCCGTCGGTGCCCGGCATGATCTCCACGAAGGCGCCGAAGTCGGTGATCCGCTGCACCTTGCCCAGATAGGTCTTGTTGAGCTCCGCGGTGGCGGTGAGCTCCTGGATGATGCCGATGGCCTTGGCCGCCGCGGCTTCGTCCGCCGATGCGACGTTCACCTGGCCATCGTCCTGCACGTCGATCTTCACGCCCGTGCGCTCGATGATGGACCGGATCATCTTGCCGCCCGGCCCGATGACGTCGCGGATCTTGTCCACCGGGATCTTGATGGTGACGATGCGCGGGGCGTAGGCGGAGATGGACTGCCGGTGCGCCTTGAGCGCCTCAGCCATCTTCCCGAGGATGTGCAGCCGCCCCTGACGCGCCTGCATCAGCGCCGCGCGCATGATCTCGGCGGGGACGCCCGTGACCTTGATGTCCATCTGCAGGGCAGTGATCCCCGCCTCGGTTCCGGCCACCTTGAAGTCCATGTCGCCGTAGTGGTCCTCGGCGCCCGCGATGTCGCTGAGTACCGCGTACTTGCCGGTCGGCTCGTCGAGGATGAGGCCCATGGCCACGCCGGCCACCGGTGACTTGAGCGGCACGCCCGCATCCATCATCGCCAGCGATCCGCCGCAGACCGAGGCCATCGACGAGCTGCCGTTCGACTCGAGGATATCCGAGACAATGCGCACGGTGTAGGGGAACTGGTCCTCGCCCGGCACCATCGGCGCCAGGGCGCGCTCCGCCAGGGCGCCGTGGCCCACCTCGCGCCGGCCCGGGCCGCGCAGGAACCCGACTTCACCGACCGAGAAGGGCGGGAAGTTGTAGTGGAGCATGAAGCGCTTCCAGACCTCACCATCCACGCTCTCGATCTTCTGCTGGTCGTCCGCCGTGCCGAGCGTGGCCGTCACCAGCGCCTGCGTCTCGCCTCGGGTGAAGACCACCGATCCGTGGGTGCGCGGCAGGACGCCGGTCTCGATCGTGATGGGCCGGATCTCGTCGAAGACGCGGCCGTCCAGGCGGAT
The DNA here is from genome assembly GCA_964557815.1 of uncultured Bifidobacteriaceae bacterium. Taxonomy (GTDB): domain Bacteria; phylum Acidobacteriota; class Vicinamibacteria; order Vicinamibacterales; family UBA2999; genus VFZN01. The sequence goes on from CAZLBU010000171.1 coordinate 4,868, forward strand.
GTTGTGCTCGAGCACTTCGTCACGGAGCACCTTCTCCTGGAGCTCCTTGAAGATGGCCTTGGCCTCGGTCTTCCGCTGGACCTCGCCCTCGGGAATGGAGGCGATCAGGTCGTCCAGCACCTGGTCCACGGCGCCGTAGTTCTCGATCTTGCCCTTGATGCGCATCGCTTCGCGCAGCGGGACGAGCACCCTCTCCTCGACCTCGCGGTAGAACTCGTGGCCGATCTTGCGCTCGGGCTTCGGCAGCTTCGGCCTGCCGGCGTCCTTCGCCAGCTGGTCGATGCTGTCGCAGATCTGCTTGATGGCCTTGTGGGCCTCCTCGAGCGCCGTGATGGCCTCTTCCTCGGTCACTTCCTTGGCGCCCGCCTCCACCATCACGATGCCCTCGCGGCTTCCCGCGACGACGAGATCGAGGCGGCTCTGGCGGCGCTGCTCGAAGGAGGGGTTGATGATGTACTGGCCGTCCACGAGACCCACGCGCACGCCGGCGATGGTCTTCTCGAACGGGATCTCCGAGATGGCGAGCGCCGCCGAGGCGCCGGTGATGGCCAGCACGTCCGAGTCGAACTCCGTATCCGCCGACAGCACCATCGCGATGATCTGCGACTCGTTGCGCCACCCCGAGGGGAAGAGCGGGCGGATCGGCCGGTCGATGACGCGGCTGGTGAGGACCTCCTTCTCCGTGGGCTTGCCTTCCCGCTTGAAGAAGCCGCCCGGGATGCGGCCCGAGGAGTAGGCGTACTCACGGTAGTCCACCGTGAGCGGGAGAAAATCGATGCCCTCGCGCGGGCTGCCCGAGTGGCAGGCCGTCACGAGCACCATCGTGTCGCCCATCCGGACGATGACCGATCCGTGCGCCTGCTTGGCCCACTTGCCGGTCTCGATCGTCAGGGGACGGCCGAGAGAAACTTCGCTTCTGTGCATGGAAACCCTTCAGGAGTTCGAAATGCAGAGTGCAGGGTTCAAAGTGGAAACCACGTTGAACGGCAACTTTGCACCTTGAACTCGCAACTGTGAACCTTCTATTTGCGGATGCCGAGGCGCTTGATGAGCGCGGCGTAGCGCTCGGTGTCCTTGCTCTTGAGGTAGTCGAGCAGGCGCCGGCGCTGGCCGACCAGCTTCAGCAGACCTCGGCGCGAATGGTGATCCTTCGCGTGCGACTTGAAGTGCTCGGTGAGGTAGTTGATGCGCTCGCTGAGCAGGGCCACCTGGACCTCCGGTGAGCCCGTATCGCTGGCGTGGGTCTTGTACTCGCCGATGAGGGCGACCTTCTTGTCTTTCGTCAGTGCCACGTTGCCTCCACGCACGGCCCAGAGTGCGCTCCGCGCCACTCCACGCCGCCGTATGTGACGACCAGGGCGGTCGTCGAGAATTGTCAATGTTAGCCCAAAACCACCGATGGGTGCAAAAAGCCGGCCCGTTTGGAGGGCGTGGCGAGGCCGATCAGGTCGCCCCCGGGACCCAGCAGCCGCGCCAGCGCCGGCACTGGCGCCAGGCCCGCCGGGGCCGGGAGGTCCATCCCGCGCCGCGCCTGGGCCGCGTGGTCGTCGCCGAGCG
>CAZLBU010000172.1:0-4678 GCA_964557815.1 uncultured Bifidobacteriaceae bacterium
TACAGGCTGCAACCCTCCGGCTTGACGGATCCCCCGGACGATGCCATCGTCGCTCGAGCGCGGAGGCTGACGTCCCGATGTCGACGACAAGCAGCCCGGACCGACGGCTTACCTACGCCGACTTCCTGCAGTTCCCGGACGACGGGCTCCGGCACGAGCTCATCGATGGGGTGCACTACGTGACCCCGTCACCGGTGCCGCGTCACCAGGTCCTGGTGGGACGATTGCACTTTGCGCTCGAGCTCTACCTGCGGGCCCACCCCGGCTCGGGGCAGGTGTTCCTGGCGCCGCTCGACGTCGTGCTGTCCAACTGGGACGTGGTGGAGCCGGACCTTTTCCTGATAACGGGCAATCAACCCGGCATCGTGACCGCGAAGAACGTGCAGGGCGCGCCCGCACTCGTGATTGAGGTGCTGTCGCCAGGCACCAGGTCACGCGACCAGCGGTTGAAGCGCGACCTGTTCGAGCGCACCGGCGTGCGCGAGTACTGGGTCGTCGATCCCGATGCCAATACCGTGGCGGTGTACCGTCGTTCCACTCCCGACGGGTTCGAGCCGGCGCAGGTACTGGCGGGTGACGAAAACCTCGTGACACCGGTGCTGCCCGGTTTCGGCTTGTCGCTCCGCGAGCTCTTCGCCTGAGGGCTCACGCGGCCGGACGCAACGCGCGCTACAGGAACCAGTCCAGGCCCATCTCCCGCGGAGCGTGAAGGAGATTCGCGTTCCCAAGTATCCACAAGGGCCAGAACCAGCGGCCTCGCGGCAGCAGGACGTTGAACGCCACGGTCATCGGCAGGACGACGCGCGTCACCGCCGCCGGCTGGCCTTCCCACACCGCCGGACCGAGAACGAGCATCAGCAGCACGTAGCCCACGCCGACCCGCCACCAGGGGTCGCGCCACGCGCGCCACCAGATGAAGGCCACGGCCTGCGTCGTCAGGGCGACGAGGGTGAGGACGGCCAGCCACGCGTCGAACTCCGATGCATAGAGTCGAGCCTCCTCCACGCTGGCGGTCCAGTCGTTCACGTAGGCGACGAGCGGCGCCGCGAAGTTGCCCGCGCCAGCCGCTTCCGGTGGCAACCCGAGCGAGACGAGGTAAGCGACCCAGAGGGCGAGGGGCGCGACGACAGCGAGGCCCTGGACGGCCAGGGCGCCCAGCCGATTCGGAGCGGGCAGCTGCGCCGGCAGCAGGACCGCGCCCGCGAGCAGGTTGGTTTCACGCGTCAGGCCGGACACGCCCAGGATGGCGGCCGCCAGCCACTGGCGGTTCGCATGAACGGCCGCGACGCCCAGGGCGATGATGAGCGCGCTCGGCCCGTCGGCCAGCGCCCGCGCCATCGACGCCATGAAGCCGTGCGACAGCATGATCGCGACCCAGGCGGCGGTGGCCGTCGCAGACCCGGGGGGCAGCCAGCGGAGCAGCAGCCACGCCATCCAGAGCCACGCGGCGACGTTCAGGAGCGCATACACCTGGAGGACGTACCACGGTTCTCCGAGCGCGAGCACGTTCGCCAGCCAGGGCAGGAAGACGCGCCGCGCGCGATAGAACGGCGTGTCGATCGCCCGGACCGTCGCCGGATTCTGCAGCAGCGGATCGAGCGCGAGCTGTGCGTAGAACTGCGCGTCGTAGCCGTACGGGGACTCGACCGCGTGCGGCACGGCACCGAGCGCCGGCACGGCGCGTCCGCTGAACGCCTGCCCGAACCGGATCAGCGACGTGAACCCGTTCTCCGGCTGGTGGAAGCGCGCCACGCCCCACAGGACGAGCACGACCACGGTGATGTGGGGAACGAGCTGGAGGGCCTTCGACCGCTGGATGAACGAGGCGCCCGCGCGTGTGGCCGTCCAGGCAGCGCCCGCGCCAGCGATCGCGGCCCCTGCGAGCCACGACACCAGGGACGGTACGACACGCGCGATCGGACGCACGTAGAGGAGCGCTGCGAGGATGGCAAACGTGGTGGATGACAACAGGATGCGGTACGGAGAGACGAAGTCCGCCAGCAGGACGATGCCGAAGACGAGCAGCACGAGCGCGGCGGATGCGCCTGCGACGACCCGCGCCAGGCGTTCGGCGCGCCCGGCCTTCAGCCCCGGCGACGCGGGTGGCCACGGCCGCACCGCGAGCAGGCCGATCCCCACGACCGCGGCCAGCCACCACGGCACGCGCGGATTGCCGGGATGCCCCCTCGGCACGACCACGAAGCTGAGTGCGCCCGCGGAGAAGCCGTGGACGTTGGCGACCTCCAGGTAATCCAGCCGCCACCCCGCGCGGTCACTCGACACGGTGATCGAGTGGCCCCTGCCGCCGGTGATCGAGGCGGATGCGTCGATCCGCGTCTCCGCGTTCGCCGACGCCTCGACGGCGGCGAGCGTCGTGTCGTCGAGGGACAGTGTCAGCCGCGTCGGCTCGCCGTTCGCCCGCAGCCGCGCGATGATCGCGGCGGGGGCGCCAGCCAGCGGCGTCAGGTCCGGCAACAGGAGGCGCAGCGCGGGCTCGCTGGCGACAAGCGGCGAGGCGACAACGCGGATGCGGATGCGTTCGAACCCCAGGTGGACATGCGTCGCCAGGACGGCGAAGCAGACCAGGGCCAGGCCAACGGCATAGGCGCCGCGCGCCCGGCCTGCGTGGGTAACGGGAGCGCGCTCGGCGCCGGGCGGGGACAACGGCGGCTGCATCTCGTGGAGCGTATCAACGATTTCTTCAGGACCCGGCATCGCGCTCGGGGAGCCGCTGCCGGCCATTCCTACGGAACGGCCGCTCCACAAATTCGCGCATACCTGGTCTGTCCAGGGCCGCTGGAATTCTACTTCCGGCGGACGGGCGCCGTCGGCGCGGGAAAGGGCTATATAGTGTCGGGACCCATCGTGCCAGCCACTGCCCGCATCGCGCCCCGCGGCGAGGATCGCCTCCGTTCCGGCCACCCGTGGATCTACCGCACCGACGTTCGCGACGCCGATGCGGGTCCCGGCGCCATCGTCCGCGTGCTGGGGCCGAAGAATCGCCCGCTTGGCTACGCGCTCTACAGTGATCGCTCGCAGATCGCGTTGCGGATGATCGCGCGTGCGGACGCGGTCATCGATCACGCGTTCTGGGAGCACCGGCTGCGCGACGCCATCGCGTTCCGTGCGTCGCTCGGCATCGATGCCACCGCGCTCAGGCTGGTTCACGGGGAAGCGGACCTTCTCCCGTCGCTCATCGTCGATCGCTATGCCGACTACCTGGTGCTGCAGGCGCTGTCGCAGGGCATGGATCGCCTGCTGCCCACGCTCGTGCCCATGCTGGTGGCGCTGGCGGGCGCGAAGGGTGTGCTGGCGAGGAACGACCCCAAGGTGCGCCTGCTCGAGGGGCTCGAGCAGAAGGTGGAACCGCTGCACGGCGATGTGCCGCCTGCCATCGCGGTACACGAAGGACCCGTTCACTACGACGTGGACCCGTGGCACGGGCAGAAGACGGGCCTCTTCCTCGACCAGCGCGAGAACCGCGAGGCGGCCGCGCTGTACGCCCGGGGGCGCGTCCTGGACTGCTTCAGCTACAACGGCGGCTTTGCGCTTCGCCTTGCATCGGTGGCCGACGCGGTGGAGGCGCTGGACAGCTCGGCCGATGCCGTGGCACGCATCACCCACAACGCGGCGAAGAACCAGCTGGCCAACGTCACGGCGCGGGAAGCCAACGTCTTCGACGAGCTCCGGCGCCTCGAGCGGGAGGGCGCTCGGTACGACACCATCGTGCTGGACCCGCCGGCGTTCGCGAAGAACAAGGCGTCGGTGCCCAAGGCGCTCGCCGGCTACAAGGAGATCAACCTCCGTGCGCTGCGGCTGCTGAACCCCGGTGGGTACCTGGTGACGTGCAGCTGCTCGTACAACGTGGACGAAGCGATGTTCGGCCAGGTGCTGTACGAGGCCTCGGTCGACAGCCACACGCCCGTCACCGTCGTCGAGAAGCGCATGCAGGGACGCGATCATCCCGTGCTGCTCGGCGTGCCCGAAACCTACTACCTGAAGTGCTTCATCCTCCGGAAGCTTGCCTGAAGGACAGAACGATGCCGCGTATCGCACGCTCCCTCTTTGCCGTTGTTGCCATCACCGTGTTCCTCGCGCCGGGGCCGCGCGCGCAGTCGGGCACCATCCGGGGGTTCCCGTCCGACGCCGTCGCCACCCAGCGCGAGCGCGAGGAACAGTTCCGCCAGGTGCCCGACAGCGCGCGGCTGAAGGACTACATGGAGGCCATGGCGGGCGAGCCGCACGTGGCGGGGAGGCCGGGCTCGCGCAAGGTAGCCGAGTACGCTCTGGAGAAGTTCAAGTCCTGGGGCCTGGACGCGCGCATCGAGAGCTTCGAGGCGCTGATGCCGTGGCCCACCGAGCGCGCGCTCGAGATGACCGCGCCCACGCGGCATACGATGGACATCCGCGAGACGGTCCTTCCCGAGGACCCGGACTCCGGCGACCAGGATCACACGCCCACCTACAACGCCTACTCGGCGGACGGCGACGTGACGGGCGAGGTCGTCTACGTGAACTACGGCATGCCGGCCGACTACCAGCGACTGGACGAGATGGGCATCAGCGTGAAGGGCAAGATCGTGCTCGCCGGCTTTTGAAGGCCTGCCGAAAGGAAAAGACATGACGACAGCGACCGAAAAACTCATCGCCCTCGCCGTACTGAAGGCGAAGGCCGGAA
>CAZLBU010000172.1:4688-6400 GCA_964557815.1 uncultured Bifidobacteriaceae bacterium
GGCTCGCGCGCTACGGCGCCGGCTGGCGCGGCATCAAGCCCAAGGTGGCGTGGGAGCACGGCGCCATCGGCTGCCTCATCTACTCCGACCCGCGCGATGACGGCTACTTCCAGGGCGACGTGTATCCTGAGGGACCGTACCGGCCGGAGCAGGGCGTGCAGCGCGGGAGCGTGATGGACATGCCCATCCATCCGGGCGATCCGCTCAGCCCCGGCTGGGCTTCGGAGCCGGGCGGAAAGAAGCTGGCGCAGGCGGATGCGACGACGATCCTGAAGATCCCCGTCATGCCCATCTCCTACGGCGACGCGCTGCCGCTGCTGAAGGCGATGAAGGGCCCCGTGGCGCCGCAGGAGTGGCGCGGCGCGCTGCCGGTGACCTATCACATCGGCCCCGGGCCGGCGCAGACCCGCCTCAAGCTCGCCTTCGACTGGCAGAGCCGCCCGCTGCACAACGTCATCGTCCGGATCGAGGGCTCGACCTTCCCGGACGAGTGGGTGATCTTCGGCAACCATCACGACGCGTGGGTCAACGGCGCGGACGACCCCATCAGCGGCGCGGTGGCCCTGATGGAGGCCGGGCGGGGCCTGGCCGAGCTGCTGAAGACCGGCTGGCGGCCGAAACGCACCATCATCCTCGCCCTCTGGGACGGGGAGGAGTGGGGATTGCTCGGTTCCACCGAATGGGCGGAGAAGCACGCCGCGGACCTGCGTGACAAGGCGGCGGTCTACATCAACACGGACAGCTCCGGGAAGGGCTGGCTGAACGTTGGCGGCTCGCACGGATTGCAGCAGCTGATGACCGAGGTGGCGCGGGACGTGATGGACCCCCGCACCGGGAAGCCCGTGGCGGAGGAGTCGCGCCGGCGGCAGGTGAACGGCACGCCGGAGATGCACAAGGCCGCGCGAGAGAAGGACCCGGCGCTGTGGCTCGATCCACTCGGATCGGGCTCGGATTTCACGCCGTTCCTGCAGCACCTCACGCTCTCGGCGCTCAACGTCGGTTTCGGCGGCGAGAGCAGCGGCGGCATCTACCACTCGGCGTACGACACGGTCACCTGGTACCAGAAGTTCTCGGACGGCGACTACGCCTATGGCCGGACACTGGCGCAGCTCACGGGCACGCTGCTGCTCAGGCTCGCGGACGCGCCGGTGCTGCCGTTCCAGTTCACCGACACGGCCGACACGCTGATGCGCTACGTCATGGAACTCGAGAAGCTCGCGGCGGAGAAGACGGACGCGAAGGTGGACGTGGCTTCGGTGCGGGCCGCGGTGGAGTCGCTCCGCCGCGCCGGGCAGGCGTTCGAGAAGGCGTACGCGGGCGTGGACCGCGCGCCGTCGGCGTCGCTCCTGGGCCGCGCGGAGCTCCGCTCGCTGAACAAGCTGCTGCTCCAGAGCGAGCGCAAGCTCGGGAACAGCGACGGCCTGCCGCGCCGCGACTGGTTCAAGCACCAGATCTACGCGCCGGGCTTCTACACCGGCTACGGTGTCAAGACGATGCCGCAGATCCGTGAGGGGCTGGAGGAGAACCGCTACGACGAGGCGCAGGGGGGCGTGCGGACCGTGTCGGCGGCGGTGAACGCCCTGGCCGCGCAGGTGAACGAGGCCGCGGGGGTGTTGCAGAAGGTCTCGAGATAGGCAGGACAGGTGCGGGCGGGTGCGAACGGGTGCGGGCGGGTGCGAGGGAGCGTATCTCGCCGCCCCGGGTGGTGAAGC
>CAZLBU010000173.1:0-237 GCA_964557815.1 uncultured Bifidobacteriaceae bacterium
CGTGCCCACGACGCTGCCACACCTCTCGGTCGCGCCGGCCCGCATTGCGCTGGCCAAGCTGGAAGCGCGCATGGTGGGTGAGCTGGATGCGCCGTTCCGTCTGAAGGACGAACTCGCGGCCGTCCTGCCGGGGTACGACCACGTCATCATCGACTGCCCGCCGGCCCTCGGCCTGCTCACCGTGAACGCCCTGGTCGCGTCCACCCACTTGCTGATTCCCATCCAGTCGTCCTATTT
>CAZLBU010000173.1:247-4358 GCA_964557815.1 uncultured Bifidobacteriaceae bacterium
AGGCACCGACGACCTCCTCGAAACCTTCGAGAAGGTGCGGCAGCGCCCCAACCCGGAGCTCCAGATCCTCGGTGTCGTCATCACGATGCACGACAAGCGCACCGCGCTGGGCCGTGACATCCAGGAGCAGATCCGCAAGGTGTTCGGCGACAAGGTGTTCCGGACCGTGATCAGCAAGAGCGTGCGCCTGGAGGAGAGCCCGGCGTATCGCGAGTCGATATTCACGTTCGCCCCGGAGTCGAGCGGCGCCACCGAGTACTACAGCCTGTGCGAGGAGGTGATGGACCGTGTCTAAGCGAGGCCTGCCCGAGACGCTGCGTATGCGCCACGACGCGCATTACGTTGAAACCCTGGCCGCTCCCTCCGGTACCCCGGTGGGACGCATGGTCCCCATCGAGAGCGTGGACCCGAACCCTGACCAGCCCCGGCAGGCCATGGGCGACCTCTCCGAGCTGATTTCGTCCGTCGCCGAAAAAGGCATCATCGAGCCACTCGTCGTCCGCCAGAAGGGCTCCCGGTATCAGATCGTCGCCGGTGAACGGCGGTATCACGCGGCCGTCCAGTCCGGGCTCACGCAGTTGCCCGTCGTCATCCGGGACGTCGACGACACCGAAATGCTCGAACTGGCGCTCGTCGAGAACATCCAGCGCAAGGATCTGACGCCGTTCGAAGAGTCCGAGGCCCTCCAGAGCCTGGGCCAGCGCTGCGGGTACACGCACGAGGACCTCGCCAAGCGCCTGGGGAAGTCCCGTACGTCGATCACGGAATCGCTCTCCCTGAACGCCATCCCGGCCGACGTCCGGAAGGTCTGCCGCCTGGCGGGCATCCACAACAAGTCGCTCCTGCTGCAGATCGTCCGCCAAGGCGACGCGCTGAAGATGCTGGCGTTGGTCGAAAAGATTGCCAGCCAGGGCGGGGCCACCCGGGAACAGCTCAGAAAGGCCTCCCAGGCCCCGAAAGCTGGCCGTCCGAAGGCGTTCGTCTTTGCCTTCAAGCCCCCCAGCAAGGCCTTCAACCTGCGCCTCAGCTTCAACAAGAAGAACGCCTCGAGGGACGAAATCATCGCCGCGCTCGAGGCCATCCTGGACGACCTCCGAAAACAGTAAGACCGGGCGGCGCTGCGCACCGTGGGCCGACGCAGTCCTGCGGGTGGGCGCTGCGCGTGGGCCCTTCGAGTGGGCCCGTCAGGTAGGTCCTTCGCGTAGGTCCTTCGGGTAGGCGCTGCGTGGGTCACCCGCACGTCGACCCGTCGGGGCCTGCCGGGCACTCGTCCGCGAGAAGGGGTTGCCGACGAACGGGCCGTGGCGCGCGTTCGATGCAGTTATGTCCGCCGCTTCCTTGAGATTAGTTAACATAATCATTATTATCAGACTCATTGAATTCGTTGAACACTCAAGGCCTGTTGATGTTCTGCGGCTCCGTATTCTGGGATTTGACCTGAGACCGAAGGTCCCGCCGAGGCCGAGGGCCCCGCTCTTCGCGCCGACTCCAAGAGGCCCACCGCGCCAGCGCCCAAGCGGACCGCACCCACCCGAAGGACCGACCCGAAGGGCCCACCCAAAGGGCCCACCCGAAGGGCCTACCCAAAGGGCCTACCCAAAGGGCCCTCCGTCACTCCGCCGGTTCCATCACGCCGCCGGCCAGGGGCGCGGCGCCAGTGCTGATGTTGGTCTCGAGCAGCTCGACAGGCGCCACCAGCCCGAGCGCCTCGTACGCCTTCCGGATGTGATGGCGAAACTGCTCGTCGAACTCCCGATCCTGCGGCGACGAATGGTCGTCGCCGTACCACCAGAACCAGTCCGACCCCTCGGCAATCAGGAGCTCCTCGTACGCCCGGTCCCGGGGCGCGACCGGAACGAACGGCGCCCGTTCATCGAAGGCCGCCCGTGCAGCGCTCAGTTGTGACCAGGCCCGCTGGTCGTCCCGATGGCCCGCCCAGATGTAGAAGTCGGCATGGATCCAGGATCCCGGGAACAGCGACGTCAAGGGCCTCGCCCCGTCGGCCGCCGCCTCGGCCATCGTCACGGTCCGGATATCGGTGGCCGCCTGGAGCCGCCCGTAGAGCTCGCGCAGGAATGGCCGTCCGCCGCCCTCATAGTGCTCCCAGGCGTTCTCGCCGTCGAGAATGACGGCGATGACCGGGTCCGAGCCCGGGTCGCGCTCCGAGAAACGGCGAGCGCTCTCGCGTACGCGCCAGAGAAAGTCGTCCACGGCATGGGACGCCTGCCAGGACTGGTAGGTGAAGCCGATGCGGTCCGAGAGCGCGTGGTCGCGGAACAGCACGCGCACGCGGGCGCCCCCGGCCTGGACCTCGTAGGGCCGGTACAGCGCTTCCGCACGCAGCGGCAGCCCGTCGCCATCCCGCGGCAGGTCCTCGCCCAGCGACCGCGCGAGCACGTCCTCATCGGTGGCCATCCAGCCGAGCCCCTCGGCCGCCACGATGGGCACGACCAGGTTCGAGACCGCACCCTCGGAGGGCCACACCCCCTGGGGCGGCAAGCCGAACCTCTCCTGGTGGAACCGGACGGCGCGCGCCAGCTGCTCGCGCGCATCGATTGGATGGCGGAACGGCCGCGCCGGGCGGGCGGCTGCGGGGTACGCGGCCAGATGGGCATCCGTGTCGCACAGCAGCGGGAGAATGGGGTGATAGAACGGCGACGTCGAGAGCTCCACCTGCCTGCGCTCGCCCGCCCGACGGTAGGCGCCTACGGTCGATTGCAGCCACTCCATCTCGACCGCGTGCAGCGCGGCCTTGTCATCTTCGGAGAAGCCCCGGCCCTTCCGCACCAGGCTCGCCAGGCGCGGGTCTTCCCGCAGCCGGTCCGGGTCCATCCACACCAGCTTGTGCCAGACCTGGAGGTCGCGCAGGTCATCCACCGCCCAACTCGCCGATTGCTCGCGCGTGTCGTGGAGCTCCGCGTAGCGCGGGTGCGGCGCAATCAGGCGCTCGACGGACGCATGGAAGCCGTTCGCGACCAGGAAGGCCCGGTCGGCTGCGGTCAGCATGTCGGCCGGCGTGAGGCCCACCCGCAGGAGCCGGTCCGTGCCGGCGCCCGATGCGTAGTCCTCCACCTGCCGCACGAGCGACGGCACCAGGTTGAAGGTCGCCCGCACGTCCGGGAATGGCTCGAGGAGGTCCACCATGCCCCGGTAGTCCTTCAGCGCGTGCAGCCGCGCCCACGGCAGCGCATGCTCCCCCGTCTCGAGGTCCTGGTAGAAAGGCTGGTGCATGTGCCAGAGGATGGCGAGGCGAATCATCGGTCGGGCGCGAGGTTCAGGCGATAATAAGCCGAGAAGGCATGAAGACCCTCGATCGGTACGTCATCCGGGAGATCCTCCCGCCGTTCGCGATTGCCCTGCTGGTCTTCACGTTCATCCTCATCATCCCGTTCATCATCGAGCTGGCCGAGCAGATGATCGCCAAGGGCGTGCCCTGGCCCATGCTGCTGCGCCTGATGGCGACGCTGCTGCCCTCCTCGCTCGCCCTGACCATTCCGATGGCGCTGCTCATCGGCATCCTCGTGGCGCTCGGCCGCCTCTCGGCCGATCGCGAGGTCGTCGTCATGATGGCGTGCGGCATCAGCCCGTACCGCCTGCTCCGGCCCATCGCCGTCCTCGCCCTCGCCGCCTGGGCGGCCTCGTCCTGGGTGCTGCTCAAGGCCATGCCCGACGCGAACCAGAACTTCCGCGAGCTGACGATGCAGATCGTGGCGGACCGGGCGGAGGGCGAGGTCCGGCCGCGCGTCTTCTTCGAGGACTTCCCCAACACCGTCCTCTACGTGCGGGACGTGCCGCGCACAGGCGGCTGGGAAGACGTCCTCGCGGCCGACACGAAGAATCCGGTCCAGCCGGTCATCTACCTGGCGAAAACGGGCCGGATGCTGGTGGATCGCCAGGCGCGCACCATTCAGATGGTGCTGCAGGACGGCGCGCGCCACACCACGACCCTGGACAACCCCTCCGCCTACGAGGTGCTGCGCTTCGAGCAGATGGTCGTGAGCCTGGATCCCGAGAGCGTCTTCCCGCGCAATGGTCCGGCGCGCGGTGACAACGAGCTGACGATTCGCGAACTCCGCGCTCGAGGCGCCGAGCTGGAGGCCGAGGGGCTCTC
>CAZLBU010000173.1:4368-6382 GCA_964557815.1 uncultured Bifidobacteriaceae bacterium
TGACGATCCACAAGAAGTTCTCCATCCCGGTCGCCTGTTTCGTCTTCGCGCTGCTCGGGCTGGCGCTCGGGGCGAGCAACCGCAAGGACGGCAAGCTCGCCAGCTTCGTCCTGGGCATCGGGGTCATCTTCGTCTACTACGTGCTCATGTTCACCGCCCAGGCGATGACGAAGGGCCACCTCATCCCGGCGTGGCTGTCGATGTGGGTGCCGAACATCGTGCTGGGCGCCGCCGGCGTGGCGCTGCTGATGTCCCGCGCGCGCTCGGCCGATCAGCCCATTCGCATCTCCCTGCCCCGTCTCACGCTCCCGCGCTGGCTGAGGGCGGGACGCCAACCCGCCAACGAGCCGCCACAGGCGGCCGGCGACGCCGTCTCGCCCCGCAGCGATCGTGTCGTCGTGGTCATCCGCATCCCGCAGCTCGAGCTGCCGCGGCCCAACCTGCTCGACATCTACGTTGCGCGGCAGTACCTGCGCATCCTCGGCATGACGGTCATCGCCATGCTGGGCCTGTTCTACATCTCCACCTTCATCGACCTGTCGGACAAGTGGTTCAAGGGGCAGACCACGCTCGGCCAGATCCTGGCCTTTCTCTGGTGGTCCACGCCGCAGTTCATGGCCTACATCATCGCGCTCGCCGTGCTGCTCTCGGCGCTGGTGACGATTGGCCTCCTCACCAAGAACAGCGAGCTCATCGTCATGCGGGCCTGCGGCGTGAGCCTGTACCGGACGGCGGCGCCGATGCTGGTGTTCGCGCTCATCGCCAGCGCGGTGCTGTTCGGGATGGAAGAGCGCGTCCTGGCGCTGGCCAACCGGCGCGCCGACGAGCTCAAGCACCTCATTCGCGGTGGATCGGCCCAGACCTTCGACGTGCTGAACCGGAAGTGGATCGTGGGGCGGAACGGTGAGGTCTACCACTACCAGTATTTCAACCCGCGGGCCCGCGAGCTGAACGGGCTCTCGGTGCTGGAGTTCGATCCCGATACCCACGACCTCACCCGCCGCGTCTACGCCACGCGCGCCGCCTACGCGGGGCCGGGCGACGGCCCGGGCGCCCCGGGGCGCTGGGAGGCCAGCCTCGGGTGGACGCGATGGTTCGGCGTGAAGGAGGGCGCTCAGGCGTTCGAGCCCTTCGACGAGGCAACGCTGAGCCTCGAAGCCGCCGACTACTTCGTGACCGAGGTGCCCGAGCCGCGCCGGATGACCTACCCGCAGTTGAGCCGCTACATCACCGAGCTGCGCCGTAGCGGCTACGAGGTGCTCGAGCACGAGGTGGAGCTCTACCGGAAGGTGGCCTTCCCCTTCGTTACGCTCGTGATGACCTTCATCGCGGTGCCGTTTGCGGTCACCACGGGCCGCCGGGGCGCCATGTACGGCATCGGCGTGGGCATCGTCCTGGCGCTCGTCTACTGGACGATGATCTCGGTGTTCGCGGCGTTCGGGGCGGGAGGGCTCATCAGCCCCCTGCTGGCGGCGTGGGCCCCCAATCTGCTCTTCGGTGCCGCGGCCGCCTACCTGCTGCTCACGGTGCGGACCTGATCATGCCGCCCCCGCCACGCGACCAGAAGTCGTTCGTCCGTGCCCTTGTGGGTGTCGTGTCCCTGGTCGCATCGCTGGTGGTCATCGCCGGCGGCTTCGTGCTGCTCATCGCCGCCATGCAGGCAGGCGAACGCGGCACGCGACCGTTCTTCAATGCGCTGGCGGTGCTCGGCGTCGGCGGCGGGTTGCTCGCGGCCGGCATCGCCGTGCTCATCTGGGAGATGAGTATCCGGTACGACATCCGGAAGTGACACGGTCGGGCCACCAGTCCGGGCGGGCCGGCGGTCGCCCGGTTCCTGGCGCGCAGGCGGGGGGCACGCTCAGCCACGGATACTCGCCCGCCGCTCGCGCGATCCCCGCGCGCACCGGCTCGCCGGCCAGGTAGGCCACCGCCTCCCGCAGTTGGGTGGAATCGTGCAGCGGGTGCTCGGCGCATCGCGGCCGCCAGAGCGTCAGCCCGGATCGCTGGCGGTGCC
>CAZLBU010000174.1:0-2381 GCA_964557815.1 uncultured Bifidobacteriaceae bacterium
GGATGGGAGACCAACGCGGCACAGCAGGTCGGGTGGGACGTCAGGCGCGAGCTGAAGGAGCACGCCGACGCCATCGTCGCGCGCCGTGAGGCCGCGAAGGCGACCCAGCAGTGAGCGCACGGCCGTGCGGCGCGGCCGAGCCCTGTCGAGCGCGGGACGTTCAGCGGAAGTCGGCGATGGCCTCCAGCGGCTTGCGCGCGATGTCCGGCACGCGCGCGCCCTCCACCGGGTAGCCGGCCACGAGCAGCAGGAACGGCCGCTCGTGCGGCGGCCGGCCGAGCAGGGTGTTCAGAAAGCCCATCGGGCTGGGCGTGTGGGTGAGGGTGGCAACGCCGGCCAGGTGAAGCGCGGCGATGAGCAGGCCCGTCGCGATCCCGACCGACTCGGTGGCGTAGTAGTGCTTGACGATCTCACCGCTGGCCGAACGGCCATGCGGCTGCACGAAGACGGCAATGAGCCACGGCGCCACGTCGAGGAACGGCTTGTTGGCGTCGGTGCCGAGCGGGGCCAGTGCATCCAGCCAGGCCTGGGGCGCGCGTGACGCGTAGAACTCGCGCTCCTCGTCTTCGGCGGCCTCGCGAATCCGTCGCCGCAGCTCGCGGTCGGCCGTGCTCACCGCCACGAAGTGCCAGGGCTGCTGGTTGGCCCCGCTCGGGGCCGAGCCGGCGGCCCGGATGGCCTCTTCGATGATCTCGCGGGGCACGGGGCGCTCCGAGAACTCGCGGACCGTTCGGCGGCGGCTCATCCGCTCCCGGAACTCCCGCGCACGCGCCGCGCCGTCGGCCACCGTCTCGAACACCAGGGGAAGTGTCTTCATGGGCGTCACCGGCCGCGCTGCTTCTGGAACTGCTTGATGGCCTTCCCCAGGATCTTGCCGCGGCGCTTCTCGTCGATCAGTGCCCGCGCATCCCTCCGGGCCTCGAACGCCGCGATCTCCTCCTGGAGCTTCACATAGCTCGCCAGGCGGGCACCGGAAAGCCGGCCGTCCTCATCCGCCTGCTTCACCGCGCAACGCGGCTCGTCGCGGTGCCGGCAGTTCGTGAAGTGGCAGCCGGCGGCCAGGGCCTCCACGTCGTCGAACGTGTCGCGCGCGGCCTGCGAGACGTCCCAGAGCTGCAGCTCGCGCATACCCGGCGTGTCGATCAGCAGGCCGCGGCCCGGCAGGACGATCAGCTGGCGGTGGCGCGTGGTGTGTCGGCCGCGCGAGTCCGACTCGCGCACTTCCCGCGTCGGCAGCAGGGCCTGGCCGACCAGCGCGTTGATCAACGTGGACTTCCCCACCCCGGACGACCCGAGGAGCGCGCCCGTCCGCCCGCGGCCGAGATGCCCGAGTACCGCCTCGAGGCCCTCGCGGGTGACGACGCTGATGGCGTGAACAGGCACGCCCGCGGCGATGGGCCGGATCTCATCGAGCGCCGCGGGAAGGTCCACAGCCAGGTCGGCCTTGCTCAACAGCACGACCGGGGCCGCGCCGCTCTCGTGCGCCAGCAGCAGGTAGCGCTCCAGCCGGCGCGGGTTGTAGTCGCCGTCGAGCCCCATCACCAGGAACACGGTGTCGATGTTCGCGGCGACGACCTGCTCTTCCGTCAGCTCACCCGCCACCTTGCGCGAGAACTTGCTGCGCCGCGGCAGCACGCCCTCGATCGTGCCGTGCGGCTCGCCCTCCACCGGGCGAACAGCCACCCAGTCGCCCACCGCCGCCAGTTCGCTGCGGGTGGCCGCGTAGTGCCTGAAGCGGCCCGCATGCTGCAACTTCAGCTCGCCGCGGCTCGAGATGCCGCGGAAGATGTGGTTGTATTCGATGGCGATGCGGGCGGGGATGAGCCCCTCGGCCTGAAAGGGGGCGAAGGCGTCCGCCCACCGGGCGTCCCAGCCGAGTTCCTGCAGGTCCTCAGACACGCGACAATAGGATACGCCCATGAGTGGCCAGCTCACGCTCTTCGACACCTTGCCGCCCGCGGAGCCGGATCCGCTTGCAGCAGGTGCACGAGGAGGCGCGCGCGCTGGCCGCGCGCGTTCCCGCCGGCGTGCTCTTCGGCACCAGCTCGTGGAGCTTCCCGGGCTGGAGGGGGTTGGTCTACTCGTCGGCCCGCTCGCAGGTGGCGCTGGCGCGCGAGGGCCTCCGCGAGTACGCGCGGCACCCGCTCCTCACGACCGTGGGTGTTGATCGGAGCTATTACGCCCCCATTCCGATCGATGACCTCCGTGAATACGCCGCGCAGCTGCCCCCGGGGTTCCGCTGCTGCATCAAGGCGCCAGCCGCGGTCACTGCCCTGGCCATTGGAACGCCGGGCAACCAGGCCCCGAACCCGGACTTCCTCTCCGTGGATCGGCTGACCGCCGACCTGCTGGAGCCCTGCGCCGCCGGCTTTCGGGACCAC
>CAZLBU010000174.1:2410-6354 GCA_964557815.1 uncultured Bifidobacteriaceae bacterium
GAGTACGCCGTGGAACTGCGGGACCGCCGCCTTCTGACGCCGGCGTACCGCGCGGTCATCGACCGCCACGGCGTCGGGCACACGTTCAACTACTGGAGCGCGATGCCCATGCCGGGCGCCCAGGCGGACGTCGTGCCCCCGGAGGAGGCGCCGTTCTCGATCATCCGGCTCCTGCTCCGGCCCGGTACGTGGTACGAGGACCAGCGCGACCGGTTCAAGCCCTTCGACCGGCTCGTCGAGCCAGACGAGGCCATGCGAGCACGTAACACGGCGCGCACTGTCACGGGGGCGACGCGTCTTCATCCTGGTGAACAACAAGGCCGAGGGCTCCTCGCCGTTGACGGTGATGGCGCTGGCGAGGAGGCTGGCAGGAGAAGAGAACTGAGAAGTGAGAAGCGGGCAGGGAGAAGCGAGAACCTGGAAGCGAAAGGCAGCGCTACCCGTCGCTCCCTGGTCGGCTGGTCGCCGGCTTCGAGGCAATCGCGTCGAGAAACGCGCCGGCGCGCATCGCGAACGTGGCGTGCCGCTCGTGCCCGCCGTCGAAGACGTGCTCGACCACCCGCACGCCGGCCTGCTCCAGATGATCGAGATCCGCGCGCGCCTTCTCCGCGGTGTACCACTCCTCCAGCGTGCCACGGCCCAGCAGGATCGGCGGCAGGCTCGCGGCGTGCGGCCGCACGTCTGGCGAGAGATCGCCGGCCAGGATGACGAGCCCGTGGCACGCATGCCCGCCAAAGGCCGCGGCTCGATAGGCCATGGCCGTGCCCTGGGAGAATCCGCAGTACACCAGCCGCGGCGGCGCGTCCGCGAGGCGGGTCTTGACCTCGGAGACCACGGCCCGCACGTAGGCGATGTTGTCCGCAATGGCCAGCTCGCGATCGTCGCGCGTCATCCAGGCCGCCACGACGTCGCCCTTGCGCGTGTAATACCGATTGAGCGCCTGGACGCTGACCAGGTGCCACGGCCGCCCGCTGCGGATGGCCTCCATGTGCGCCATCTGGATGGCCGCCGTCTCGCCCTGCCCGTGGAAGCCCACGAGCACCCCCGCCGGGGAGCCCTCGCCGTGCGTTGACTCGAGGTACGCGCCGTGGGTGGCCGTCTCGATGACGTGTCGAGTCATAGGGTGTCGCGCCGGCGCTCTGCCTCCCCCGTGCTTCGCCTCCCCTGGCTCTACCGCAAGACGTCGAACATCCGCGAGAACTTCACCGTCAGGGAGCGATCGGTGCGCTCGGGACGATCCGGGAACAGGTCGTAGAGCCCGCGGCTGTCGTTGTAGACGATGAACAGGCCGGTGTTAGCGGCCTGGAGCCAGCCGAAGCGGAGGTTCACCGACCAGATGTCGGCGCGGTCGTTGTACTGGACGAGCGACTGGATGAACACCCGCGGGTTGAACGAGTAGGACACCCGCGTCCGCACCAGGTTGGTGACGAAGTCGCCCTGCGGCAGGCGGACGTCGTTGCGGGAGTAGGCCACCTCCATCTGGAAGATCTCGGACGGGCGGAGCCGGAACGTCGGGTTGAGCGTGACCCGATCACCGGAGAAGAACCCGCCGATGAAGGTCTGCAGGTTGAGGCTCACCGGCGCGCCCTGGTTGGTCATGTAGACGATCTGCGCCTCGGCGTTGTCGTAGGTGCCCGGCGGCACGAAGATGCCGGGAAAAATCTCGAACGGCACGCGCACCCCTTCACGGGTGATATTCATCCCGGTATGGACCTCGGAGCTGTCCCGGAATTGCCAGTGGTTGTCCAGGTGGACGTACCCCGTCTCCTGGAAGCCGTCGAAGCCCCAGAACCCGCGGTAGGTGGCGTGAGGTCGCACCTCCTGCAACTTCAGGAAGTTCTTCGGCCGGAACCGCGTCATCAGCCGGACGTCCGGCTTGCGATAGCCCCGCCGCGTCAGGAACCCGACCTCGGGATTGAACTGCTCGCCCACCTCCTGGTAGCCGGCGTCGACGTCCCACTTCGGGTAGAGCACGCGGGCCCTCAGGTTGAACGCGTGATCGTCGGCGGTGATCCCGGGCGTCTCGGTGCGGGCCACGAAACCCGAGACGAGCGAGTTGCGTCCGATGCCCCACTTGCCATCGAAGGCGTACGTCCGGTTGTAGTCGTTGTCGCGGGCGAGATCGCCCGTGCCGGCCCGATTCACGAAGAGACCGCCGACCGCCGAGCGGTTCGGCAGTTCGCGGCTGATCCGCACGACGCCGAAGTTGTTCGACGCGGTCCGCCCAATCTCCTCGGTCTGCATGTTGAGCAGGCCGACGTTCCAGAGGCCGACCTTCCCCGACACGCGGCCGCCGCCGATGATCGGAATCGCCTCGCCCGCGGCGTTGAGGCCGATGCGCCGGCTGAAGAAGAGGTCGACCTCGCCCTGGTTGCCGACGGAGAAGAACCCGGCGTTCTCCAGGAAGAACGGCCGCTTCTCGGGAAAGAACAGGTTGAACCGATCGAGGTTGACCTGCTGATCATCCACCTCGACCTGCGCGAAGTCGGTGTTGTAGGTCGCGTCGAGCGTCAGGCTCGGCGTGAGGTTGTATTTCGCGTCGATGCCCGTATCGCCCAGCGTCACGCCGTCCACGGGGTTCACGCCGCTCTGGCGCGCCTCGCCGAGCACGTACGGAATCAGCTTGAAGTTGCGGAACACCGGAGGCTCGAGCCCGGACACCGTGCCCGCGATCGAGACCCGGAAGAGGTTGAACTGGCGCGGAATCGGCGCCCAGTAGGCTTCCTCGTTCTTGCGACGGATGTTCCGCTGGAAGTTGGCGCCCCAGACCTGGTCGCTGCCGGCCGGATAGCGCAGGGTCTTGAACGGAATCGCGAACTCGGCCATCCACCCGATGTCGGTCGTCTTCGTCCGGACCTCCCAGGCTCCGTCCCAGTTCAGGTTGAAGCCGCCGCCCGACCCCGACTGCTGGTTGCCACCGCCCAGGCCGCCGCCGCCCTGGCCCTCGTTGGTCACCTGGCCGTCGTACTCGACGCCGGCCGGGTTGGTCCCGAACACGAACCCGTTCTGAACGTCGCGGAACGTGTCGAAGATCATCCGGAAGCTGTCGGTGTTGTCGAGCGAGCTGTCACGGCGCGAGTCGGTGACGATGATGCCGCTCGGGTCGCTGTCGTAGCAGACGACGCCCACGTAGAGCGTGTCGCGGGTGAAGATCATCCGGACCTCTGTCCGCTCCGAGACGGGCTGCCCTTCGAACGGCTGGTACTGACGGAAGCCGTCGATCGGGGCGCCCTGCAGCCACACCGGATCGTTCAGGACGTCCCCGTCCAGCGTCGGGCCCTCGGCCACCCGCACGGCCCGCGCGGCCGGGCGCTCCGACCCACCCGTGGCGGGGGCCAACTGGAGGGACTGGGCGAACAGATCGCCTCGGCCCGGACCCAACAGCAGAAGAATGGCAAGACAGGCAGAATAGACCCAACGGCTCACGACCACCTCAGCGTGCAAGTGACAAACAGAGACAAACAGGCGTCGATCCGGTAACCGCTGATGGTACTACAGGGCCGATGGCAGGTATGCGATGAGTCCTTTGTCCTTCCAGGTCCCGCTCGACGGTGATTCTCAGGGTACTGGCGCCGCGCTCTACGCCGCTGACGGCCGCGCACGGCTCCAGGCCGCTCTCATCCTCGCCCCCGGGGCAGGCGCCGGGCACTTCAGCCCGTTCATGACCACGTACGCGAAGGCGCTCGCCAGCCGCGGGGTCGACGTCGTGACCTTCAACTTTGGGTACATGGAACGTGGCCGCAAGACGCCCGACCGCGCGCCCGTCCTCGAGGACACCTTCCGGCGAGCCATTGCCGGTGCGCTGGCGCAGCACCAACTCCACGGATCGCGCGTGTTCATTGGCGGCAAGTCCATGGGCGGGCGCATGGCGACGCACCTTGCGGCCGATCCGGATCGCTGGCCCCAGGGCATCACGCCGCTCTCAGGGGCCGTCGTCCTGGGAT
>CAZLBU010000175.1:0-3860 GCA_964557815.1 uncultured Bifidobacteriaceae bacterium
CGCCTGCCCATCGCATCAGCGAGCGGGCCTCCTTTCGACTGCAGCCGTGCCTACTGCTGCGCGCCCTGGAGCGTCACGGCCACCTCGGTCCGCTGGCCATCGCGGAGCACCGTCAGGCGAACCGTGTCCCCGACGCGATGGTCGTCCAACCGGCCCAGCAACCGGGCCACGCTGTCGACCTCCGCGCCGTCCACCGCGACGATGATGTCGCCGGGCGTGACCGTACGCCCGTCCTTCTCGACGCGTGCGCCCTGCAGGCCCGCCGCGGCCGCGGCGGACCCCGGCGTCACCCGGAGGATCACGACGCCCTTCACCCGGGCACGCTCGGTCAGCAGGCGGTTGAGCCCCTCGTCCACTTCCACGCCAAGCGTCGGCCGGACGTATTTCCCCGTGGCAATCAGTTGCGGCACCACCCGGTTCACCGTGTCCACGGGCACGGCAAAACCGACCCCGGCGGACGCGCCTGACGGGCTGTAGATGAGCGTGTTCACGCCGATCAGGCGACCAGCGCTGTCGAGCAGGGGACCGCCCGAGTTGCCCGGATTGATGGCGGCGTCGGTCTGGATCAGATGCTCGATGAGCTGGCGGCCATCCTCGGAGGCCAGCGACCGGTCGAGCGCCGACACGATGCCCGTCGTCAGAGTGAAATCGAGCCCGAACGGGTTGCCGATGGCAAACGTCGTCTGGCCGACACGCAGGTCCGCGCTGCTGCCGATGGGCAGCGCCGGCGGCAGGTCCGCGACATCGATCCTGAGGACCGCGAGGTCGTGGGCCGGGCTCACCCCCACGAGCGAGGCGGCCACGTCGCGGCCGTCGCTCAACCGCACCTGGGCGCCGGAGGCGCCCGCGACGACGTGGTGGTTGGTCACCACGTGGCCGCGGTCGTCCCAGACGAACCCGGAGCCGGTGCCGCGCGGCACGTTGAAGGTGTTGCGCGTCCAGAGATCCACGACGCGGGACTGGGTGGTGATGTAGACCACCGACCGACGCGCGGCCTCGAACAGGTCGATGATGGCCTGTTCGCCCGCCGGCAACGGCCCCCGCGGCGACACCTCGCGCGGCACGGCCTGCGCGGCCACCTCCCCCGTCCACGGCCCCGGCGCGAACCGGGCCGCGATCGCCAGCACCAGCGCGATCCCGGCGATCCAGACAAACAGGCGAGCGGTTGAAGGGCGGCTCATCGTGTCCTCCAGCGGCGAGGTCGCTGCTAGATGTTCAGGTTACCCCGTCTGTACGGCCCGGGCACGTGAAGTTTCGCCGCCAACATGGGGTAGCATGGCTGCCACTTCGGCTTCATCGAGGCTGTGCCCCGCTACCGTTTCGGCGAGTTCATCCTGTCACCGCGGCGCCGCGTGCTCGTTCGCAACGGGCTCGAGCAGGCGCTCATCCCCCGCTATTTCGACCTCCTCGTCTATCTGATCGAGCGGCGCGGCGAAGCCGTCCATCGCCGGGACATCTTCGACCGCATCTGGAGCGACGTGGTCGTCTCCGACAGTGCCCTCAGCCAGGCCATCCGGACGATTCGCCGGGTGCTCGGCGACGACCCCCGCGAGCCTCGATTCGTCCGCACCGTGTCCCGCCATGGCTACCAGTTCGTCTTCGAGAATCTCGTCGAAGAAGCCGATGACGGCGAGTGGCCCGTCGCGGAGGCAGGGGCCGCACCTCTCGGCACGCCGCCGGCCGCCGTGCCCGATCCCTTCGACGCGCTGCTCGAGTGCGTGGCGCGCGTGCCCGGCAGCGCCGAGGAGGAAGAGGAACAGCGCGAGGCCGCCGAACGCCTGCACGCGCTCGGGACATCCGAGGTACTTCGCCGCCTGGGCACGCGTCCCGGCCATGCCCTCGCGCGCGCGCTGTTGCGCGACACCCGGTGGGACGCCGCGGAAGCCGGCCCGGTTCCGATTCTCGGACAAGCCGCCCCGGTGGCCACGGCGAAAGCCCTGGTGCGTCTCCGCCTGCGCCGCGCGGCCCGCATCACCGCGGCGCGGTGGACGGGCGCATCGCTGGGCAGCGGCCTGGCGGGCCTGCTGGGCGGGGCGGTGGGCGGTTTGATCCTCGCGGCGTCGCCCGGCAGCGCGGCGTCGATGGCGGTGGTCCCGGTGCTGGCCGTGATTGGGGGATGCTGCGGCGCGGCCGGCGGCGCGGGGGTTGGCGCGGGACTGTCCCTGGCGGAGTCGATCGCACGATCGAGGCGCCTGCTCGCGATCGCGGGAGGCGCCGCCCTCGGTGGAGCGGTCGTTGGCATCGCGGCGCAGTGGCTCGGCAGGTGGACCCTGGCCGCGCTCGTGGGCGTGCACATCGAAACGGGCGGCGGCCTCGAAGGACTGGCCATCGGCGGCGCCGCCGGATTTGGCTTCGCGGCGGCCACGACGGGCTCGCGGCGCCGCGCGGCCGGCGGCGGCTCGCCGTGGCCGGCTGCACGGCCACCGCTTGCGGGCTGGCTGCCCTGGTCCTGGCGATGGCGGGACGCCCCCTCGTGGGCGGCACCGTGCACCTCATCGCCCAGGCCTCCGCCGGGTCGCAGGCCACCCTGACCGCCCTCGGCCAGCTGATGGGCGAGCCCGGCTTCGGCCCGGTGACCGGCGCCCTCATCGCGACCGGGGAAGGCGCGCTCTTCGGCCTCGGCCTGGCATGGGGCCTCACCTCACGCACATCTCAACGAATGCTCATGAAACGCTGAGGACTTCCATCGCGGCTCCGCCGATGCTTCCGCCAGGAGGAGATCGATGGACACGCTCACAGAGTGCGAACAGGTGCGGGCAGGTGCGGACGGGTGCGGGCAGGTGCGGGCAGGTCACGCCACGCTCCGCCTTTCGAGCCGACTGCCAACCGAGTTCGTGGACCTCACCGACCGACTCGAGCGGTTGATTGCCGACGCCGGCCTTGGCACGGGCCTCCTCAACGTCCAGACGCGCCACACGACGACGGCCATCGTGGTCAACGAGCACGAGCCGCTGCTGCTCTCCGACTTCCAGGCCCTGCTCGACTCCATCGCGCCAGATGACGGCCGCTACGGGCACGACGACCTGGGTGCGCGGACCGTGAACCTGACGGCCGGCGAGCGCTCCAACGGCCATGCGCACTGCCGCGCGCTGTTCCTGCCCTCATCCGCCTGCCTGAACGTCACCGGCGGGAGGCTCCGCCTCGGGCGCTGGCAGCGGGTGTTCTTCGTGGAGCTCGACGGCCCGCAGGAGCGCGAGATCTCGGTGATGTTACTGGGCGAGGCGGGGCAGTGAGGGTCAAGATGCTCCTGCCGGCGCTGACGGAAGCGACGAGCCCGTTCTGGCGCCCCATCAAGTACTCGCTGTTCCCCCCGCTGGGCCTGGCCACGCTCGCCGGGTACCTCGACGCCGGAGACGAGGTGGAGATCCAGGACGAGCACGTGGAGGCGCTCGACCTGGACGACACGCCGGAGCTCGTCGTGATCCAGGTCTACATCACCTCCGCGAAGCGCGCGTACCGGATCGCGGACCACTACCGCGCGCGCGGCGCGCACGTGGCACTGGGCGGCCTCCACGTCACGTCGCTGCCGGAGGAGGCGCTCGGCCACGCGGACACGATCTTCCTCGGGCCCGGAGAGGACACGTGGCCGCGCTTCCTGGCCGACTTCCGGCACGGCCGGCAGGAGCGCGTCGATCGATCGACCCTGAGAACACTGGCGGGCCTTCCACCGATCCGCCGCGACCTGATCAAGCGCCGCCTCTACCTCGTCCCGAACTCCATCGTCGTCTCGCGCGGCTGCCCGCACGTGTGCGACTTCTGCTACAAGGAGGCGTTCTTCGAAGGCGGGCGCTCGTTCTACACGCAGGCCGTCGACGCGGCGCTGGCCGAGATCGATCGCCTGCCCGGCCGTCATCTCTACT
>CAZLBU010000175.1:3870-6347 GCA_964557815.1 uncultured Bifidobacteriaceae bacterium
CGACGATCACCTGTTCGGCGATCCGCGCTTCGCGACGGCGCTCTTCGACGGCATGCGCGGCATGGGACGCCTCTGGCAGGCAGCGGGCACCGTGAATGCGGTGCTCGCGCCCGGGCTGCTCGAGCGGGCGGTGGAGGCGGGGCTCCGCAGCCTGTTCGTGGGCTTCGAGACGCTGAACCCGGCCAACCTCGCAGAGCAGCGGAAGTACCAGAACATGCGGCGCGACTACGCGGCGGCGATCCGCCGCCTGCACGGGCTCGGTGTGATGATCAACGGGAGCTTCGTCTTCGGCATGGACGGCGACGACCCTTCGGTCTTCGGGCGCACCGTGGCGTGGGCCATCGAGCACGGCATCGAGACCGCCACGTTCCACATCCTCACGCCGTACCCGGGCACGGCGCTGTACCGGCGGATGGCGGCACAAGGCCGAATCACCGTGCACGACTGGGACCGCTACGACACCCGCCAGGCCGTGTTCGCGCCGGCGCGGATGTCGGCCGTGGAGCTCGAGCGCGGTTACCGCGACGCCTACCGCGAGTTCTACCGGTGGCGCTCCATCGTGCGAGGGGCGGCGGCGCACGACGACCTGCTGGCGGGAGCGCGCCACGTGGCCTACGCGGCGGGCTGGAAGAAGTTCGAGCCGCTGTGGGACGTCGTCATCCGCGCGAAGCGCGCCGGCGAGATGCTGCCGCTGCTCGAGGCGATCCTCGCCGGCACCCGGCAGGCAGGCCCACAGCCCCGGCGCACGAGACGTCGCTGCCGGCGTCACCTCTTCGGCCCGGCCAGGCCCCAGCATCGTGACGACGGCAGGCCGGCCTACGCCGCCTGGGCGATGGCGACCGGCTCGAGCGCGAGCGGGAGGACCTGGTCCACCGTCCCGACGATGTGGAAGCGCATGTGGTCGCGGACGTCGGAGGGCACGTCCTCGAGATCCGCCTCGTTGCGCTCGGGAATGATCACCTCGGTCAGGCCCGCGGCGTGCGCGGCCAGGACCTTCTGCTTCAGGCCGCCGATGGGCAGCACGCGGCCCTGCAACGTGACCTCACCGGTCATGCCGATGGTCGGCTTGACGGGACGCCCCGACAGCAGCGAGGCAATGGCGGTCACCATGGTGATCCCGGCGCTCGGGCCGTCCTTCGGCGTGGCGCCCGCCGGCACGTGCACGTGCAGCTCGCGCCCGTCGAGCGCGGCGTCGTCGATGCCCAGCGCCGAGGCGTGGCTCTTCACGTAGGTGAGGGCGATGCGCGCCGACTCTTTCATCACGTCGCCGAGCTGGCCCGTCAGCACGAGCCCGCTCTGGCCTGGCATGGCCGCGGCCTCCACGAACAGCACGTCGCCGCCGACGCCCGTGACCGCGAGGCCCGTGGCCACGCCGGGCACGGCCGTGCGGATCGCGGCCTCGTGGACGAACTTCGCCCGTCCAAGCGCCTCGCCGACGGCGGCCCGGTCCACCACCACCGGCAGCGCGCGGGTGCCCGACGCCACCTGCGTGGCGGCCTTCCTGAGCAGCGTGCCCAGCTCCCGTTCCAGCTGCCGCACGCCCGCCTCGCGCGTGTAGTCCGTGATCACCTGGCGCAGGACGGCGTCCTCGACCGCCACTTCCTCGGCGCGGAGGCCGTTGCGCTCCACCTGGCGCGGCCAGAGGTGCGTGCGGGCGATCGCCACCTTCTCTTCGGTCGTGTAGCCGTCGAAGCGGATGACCTCCATGCGGTCGAACAGCGGGCCCGGGATGGACTCCGCGACGTTCGCCGTCGCGACGAAGAGCACGTGCGAGAGGTCGAGCTCGACGTCCAGGTAGTGATCCCGGAACGCGTGGTTCTGCGCCGGGTCCAGCACCTCGAGCAGCGCGGCCGACGGGTCGCCGCGCCAGTCGGCGCCAAGCTTGTCCACCTCGTCCAGCATGATCACGGGGTTCATCGTGCCGGCGTCGCGCAGCGCGCGCACGAGGCGGCCCGGCAGCGCGCCGATGTAGGTGCGCCGGTGGCCACGGATCTCGGCCTCGTCGCGCACGCCGCCGAGCGACATGCGCACGAACTGCCGGCCCGTCGCCCGCGCGATGGATTCGCCAATGGACGTCTTGCCCGTGCCCGGCGGGCCGATGAGCGTGAGGATGACGCCGGAGCGCTTCGTGTCCACCATGCCGCGCTCGGCGCGGAGCTTGCGCACGGCCAGGTACTCCGTGATGCGCTTCTTGACCTCGTCCAGGCCCTCGTGGTCGGCATCCAGCACCTCGCGGGCGTGCGCCGGGTCCAGCCGCTCCTCGGAGCGCTTGCCCCATGGCACGGCCAGGAGCCAGTCGAGATAGGTGCGGATGGTCGCGGCCTCGGCGTTCGACTCGCCCATGCGATCCAGCCGATCCAGCTCGCGCTCGGCCTGCTGGCGGACCGCATCGGGCATGCCCGCGTCGGCGATCTTCTGCCGATAGTCGGAGGCCACCGAGCCGCCGTCCTCGCCCAGCTCCCTGCGGATGGCGTCCA
>CAZLBU010000176.1:0-6288 GCA_964557815.1 uncultured Bifidobacteriaceae bacterium
CATCTACCGCTTCCCGACGCACATGGTGTTCTTCACCACGCCCGAGCTGCTGGAAATCGGGAACCTGCCCCTGACCACGCCATACGAGAAGCCCACGCGCCTCGAGGCGCTCCGCTATTACCGCAAGGTGGTGGACGCCTGCCAGCTGCAGGTGGCGATGCACGAGGAGGTGACGGCGGTGGCGGCCACCGGCGAGGGCGACCGCCGGGTGTTCGAGGTGGAGTCGCGCTCGGCGCGGGGCCACGTGCGCGTGCGGGAGGCGCGCGCCGTCGTGCTGGCGATGGGCTATTACGGCCGGCCGAACATGCTGAACGTGCCGGGCGAGGACCTGCCGCACGTGTCGCACTACTACCAGGAAGCGCATCCGTTCTACCGGCAGCGTGTCGTGATCGTCGGCGGGAAGAACTCCGCGTGCGAAGCCGCGCTCGAGCTGCATCGCGCCGGCGCACACGTCACCCTCGTGCATCGCGGCGCGGCCCTCGGCGAGTCGGTGAAGTACTGGGTGAAGCCCGACATCGAGAACCGCATCAGGGAGGGCTCGATTGCCGCGCGTTTCTCGACCGAGGTGGTGGAGATTCGGCCGACGCACGTCGTGGTGCGCGGCGCCGGACTGCTGGAGACCGACACGGTGCCGGCCGATGGCGTGCTGCTGCTGACCGGCTACCAGGCCGATCACGACTTCTTACGGCGCGCCGGCGTCGAGATCGATCCGGAGACGATGATCCCGCGCCATCATGCCGAGACGTTCGAGACGAACGTCCCGGGCCTGTTCATCGCGGGGGGGCAGCTGGCCGGGCGGCGGACCGGGACCATCTTCATCGAGAACGGCCGGTTCCACGGCGAACGGGTCGCACAGGTGCTCGCGGCGCGCCTCACGACGGCCGGCCGCTGACCCGCCGCGGCCGCCTGTCCATTGATGAGTGCCGATTGACGATCCGGCGATTCCTCGGGCGATTGGGTGATTGGGGCATCGGGCATTCGGATTCGGTGATTGAGTGAGTGGGTGATTGGGGCACTGATCGTCTCGTCGAATGTGCCCGGTCGCCGCGCCGCCACGAATCGGCCAATCGGCGATGCGCCAATGCCAATGCGCCAATGCGCCAATGCGCCAATCCCCCAATCCCCGAATGCCCAGTGCCCAATCGCTCAATCGCCCAATGAATCGCTCAATCACCAATCCGCAATCGCCAATGAACGCGTGCCGGCCTCCTACACGGCGAGCAGCCAGCCGTGGCGGTCGGCCACCGCGCCCGTGCGGATGGCGTCGAGCTCGGCGCCGACGCGGCCCAGCGGCGAGTCCGGGGTCACGGCCGGCACTGTAATTTCACGGTCCATGTGGCGAAGACGGCCGAGCGGCGCGATGGTGGCCGCCGTGCCCACACCTGCGGCGCCCTGCAGCCGGCCGGCGGCGTGCGACTCGAACACCTCGTCGATGGAAATGCGGCGCTCGGCGACGGGAACGCCCATCTCGCGCAGCAGTGTCAGCACGGAGTCACGGGTGATGCCCGGCAGGATCGTGCCCCCGAGGGGCGGCGTCACCACGGTGCCGTCGATCACGAACACCACGTTCATCAGCCCCGCCTCTTCCACGTAGCGCCGCTCGATGCCGTCCAGCCAGAGCACGTTATGGAAGCCCTTCTTCTGCGCCTCGAGCGCGGCCAGCATGCTGCCGGCGTAGTTTCCGCCGCACTTCGCCGCGCCGGTGCCGCCCGGGAAGGCTCGCACGTAGGTGTCCTCGGCGATCAGATCGACGGCGCCCGAGAAGTACGGCCCGCTCGGGCAGGTCTCGATGAGGAAGCGGTACGTCTCCGACGGCCGAACGCCGAGCGGCTCCCCCGTGGCGAACATCACCGGGCGGATGTAGAGCGCGCTCCCGGGCTTCGCCGGGATCCACTGCCGGTCCACGCGCACCAGCGCGGCGGTGCCCTCGATGAAGATGGAGGCCGGGATCTCGGGCATCGCCATCCGCTGGCACGAGCGGTTCATGCGGGCGTGGTTGGCATCCGGGCGGAAAAGCACGGCTCGGCCCTCGGGGCGAGGGAACGCCTTGAAGCCCTCGAAGATCCCCTGGCCGTAGTGCGCCACGCTCGGGGCCGGCGGCAGCTGCATCGGGCCGTAGGGCACGATCGCCGGGTCGCCCCAAGCCCCGTCCTGGTACTCCGCCACGAGCACGTGGTCGCTGAACACGGCGCCGAAGGCCGCCGAGTCGCGCAGCTGCTCCGAGAAGCGCGGGGTCGTCGTGCGGGTGACGGGAATGGACGCGGCGGTGGTGGACACGGGAACCTCCAAGGTTAGGCTGCCCTTGCAGCCTTCGGCCAAGTATAGCCTTCGGGCCCAGTCAGGGCCTCGCGGCTTGCCTCGCTCGGTGGGCCTGGGGTGGGCGCCGCTGCGCGACGCATGCCGCGCTTCGCGCGGTGGGATGACGATCTGCGCCCACGCGCCGAGGGCGCGCCCCCGCCGCGAAGCGGCGCCTACGAGGGCCGCAATCTGCCCTCGCCCACCAGCACGCTTGCGCCACCCACGCGCACGCGCGTGATGGCGTCGGGGGCGGTGGCATCGATGCGGACGTGGACGCGGCTCGGGCGGTTCATCTTGACGCCCTGCGCGCTGACGATGGCGCCCGACCGCGCCACGGGCACGAGGCCGTGGCGGACGAGGTAGCAGCCCAGCGGCCCGCTGGCCGAGCCCGTGGCCGGATCCTCAGCCGTGGCGCCGAGCATGCGGCTGTAGACCGTCGCGCCGTCCCTGCCCGCTTCGGGCGAGAAGATGAACACGCCCCGCCTCGTGAGGCCGGCTTTCGCGAACGCGGCGCCCATGGCGCGCGTGTCGAGCACGGACTGGTCCACCGCAGCCCGCGTGGCCAGCGGGACGAAGAAGAATGCCGATCCGCAGTTCACTTCCTGGATGGGCAGCCCTGGCAGGAGCGCCGCAGGCGGGAGGCCGAGCGCCGCCACGACCGCCTCCGGCTGCGGCATGGCCGGGCCGAACGTCGGGCGCTGCTGGGTCATCCACGCGAAGGCCAGGCGGTCCCCCTGCCATTCCAGCTCGACGAGCGTCGGGCCGATGTTGAGGCCAAAGGTGAGCTCCCGTTTCCCCGGGGAGATCGCACCGTCGTCCGCCAGGGCGAACGTCGAGCCAATCACGGGGTGGCCGGCAAACGGCATCTCGCCGCCGCGACCGAAGATCCGCAAACGGATATCGGTGCCCTCCCGTTCGGCCGGGAACACGAAGGTCGCCTCCGAGAAGTTCGTCTCCCGTGTCATCGCCGCCATCTGCTCGGTCGTGAGCCCCGCAGTGTCGAAGAAGACCGCCAGCTGGTTGCCCGTCAGCGGCTGGTCCGTGAAGACGTCGTATTGCAGAAAGCGGCGACCGTCGGGCACAGCAGCGCGTCTGACGGATTGAGCCGCCGTGCGGGAAGCCAGGCGTGGCGTGACGAGCGCACCGGCCAGCCCGAGCAGGGCTCGGCGAGACATCGGGGGTATTGCCATGCGGGATAGCCTATCGTGGAATGCCCGGGCGGCCGTTGATGGCCGGGCTGGCGCCGCCGAGAAGCCTGGCGTCGCGGCCCCGAGACCCATGTAGAATCGCCGGAGATTTCCGTGTTCGAGGCCCTCTTTCGTTTCTTCTTCGAGCACTCCCCGGCGATGTTCGCGCAAGGGGAGATCCGGTGGGCGGCGTGGGCCGGCTCGTTTGTCGCCGTGGCGGTCACGGCCGTGGCGATCGCGGCGGCCGTGGTCAGCTACCGCACCCGCTCGCGCCTGCCGCTGCGGGACCGCCTGGTCCTCACCGCCGTGCGCGTGGCACTGCTCCTGCTGGTGCTGGCCTGCCTGTTCCGGCCCGTGCTCGTGGTGCGCGCGGCCGTTCCGCAGCAGAACGTCGTCGGTGTGCTCCTGGACGACTCGCGCTCGATGCAGATTGCCGACATGGACGGCCAGGCGCGCGCGTCCTACGTGCAGTCGGACTTCGGCGCGCTCGACGCGGGCGCGCTCAAGGCGCTGGCCGACCGCTTCACCGTGCGCGTGTTCCGCTTCTCGTCGACCGCCACCCGCGCGGCCAGGGGAGGCGACCTGGCCTTCGACGGCACCGAGACGCGCCTGGGCGCGGCGCTCACCGCGGCCCGACAGGAACTGGCGGGGCTGCCGCTGGCGGGGCTGGTCATGGTGAGCGACGGGGCCGACACGGCCGACACTGCCCTCGGGGAGGCGCTGCTCGCACTGAAGGCCGAGGCCGTCCCCGTCTTCACGGTCGGCGTGGGTCGCGAGACGCTGGATCGCGACATCCAGATCGGCCGCGTCTCCACGCCCCGTACCGCGCTCAAGGGCACGACGCTGCTGGTGGACGTGGTGATCGCGCAGAAGGGCTACGACGGCCAGGCGGTCACCCTCGACGTGGAAGACGAGGGCCGCATCGTCAGCACGCAGCAGGTGACGCTGCCATCGGGTGGCGCGCCCGCCACCGTCCCGGTGCGCATCACGGTGGTCGACCAAGGCCCGCGCGTGCTGCGGTTTCGCGTGCCCACGATGCCGGGCGAGCTGGTGACGGAGAACAACCATCGCGAAGCGCTCATCGACGTGCGGGATCGCCGCGAGAAGATCCTCTACTTCGAGGGCGAGCCCCGCTTCGAGCTGAAGTTCATCCGCCGCGCGGTCACCGAGGACGAGAACGTCGAGGTGGTGGCACTGCAGCGGACCGCGGATAACAAGTATTTGCGCCTGGGCGTGGACACGCCGGACGAACTCGTGGCGGGCTTCCCGAAGACGCGGGAGGAACTGTTTGCCTACCGCGGCCTCGTGCTCGGCAGCATCGAGGCGGGATCGTTCACGGGCGATCAGCTCCGGATGATCGGGGAATTCGTGGATCGTCGCGGCGGGGGCCTGCTGGCGCTGGGCGGTCCACGGGCGTTCAGCGAGGGCGGCTATGCCGGCACCGCGGTGGCCGACGCGTTGCCCGTGGTCCTGGACGCGAGCCTGCGCCAGAAGGACGGCGAGGTGATGCGCCTGCAGGTGCGGCCCACGCGCGCAGGGGCGGCGAGCGCGGTGACGCAGGTGGCGGGCACCGAGGCTGCATCGGTCGAGCGCTGGAACACCCTGCCGCAGGTGACGGCGGTCAACCGACTGGACCGTGTGAAGCCGGGCGCCACGGTGCTGCTGTCGGCCCAGGATGGCTCGCGCCGCGACTACCCGGTGCTGGTGTTCCAACGCTATGGCCGCGGCAAGGCCTTCGCGTTCACGCCCCAGGACTCGTGGGTCTGGCAGATGCACGCCACCATTCCCGTCGAGGATCTGACGCACGAGAACTACTGGCGGCAGCTCCTCCGTTGGGTGGTGGACGAGGTGCCCGACCAGGTGGAGATCCGCACGGCGTCCGATCGCGTGGAGCCGGGCTCGACGGTCGGCTTCACCGCGTCTGTGGCCGACAAGGCCTTCGTCGAGCTGAACGATGCCTCGGTGACCGCGACCGTCACGGCGCCGGACGGCGGCGTGACCGACGTGCCCATGGCGTGGAGCGGCGAGGAGGCGGGCCAGTACGAGGGCCACTTCCCGGCCGCGGCGCCCGGGTGGTACGAGGTCCGCGTTCAGGCCTCGCGCGCGGGCACCGAGGTGGGATCGGCGGTTTCCCACGTGCGGGCGGCGCCGGGCGAGCAGGAGTACTTCGACGCCACGCTGCGGACGGGCACGCTCCAGCGCGTGGCGGAAGAAACCGGCGGCCGCTACTATCAGGCCGGCAGCACGGCGACGCTCGCGGACGATCTCCGCTACACGGGCCGTGGCGTCACCACCGTCGAAGAGCACGACCTCTGGAACATGCCCATTGTGCTGCTGCTGATCGTGGGCCTGCTCTGCGCGGAATGGGGGTACCGGCGTGTCGTCGGCCTCCCGTGAGATCGTGATGGGGACGCTGCTCGCCGGGCTCGTCGGCGGCGTGGCCTTCGCCCAGGACGGGTTCTTCCGCGGGCGAGGGCGGTTCAACCCCGTGCCGGCCGAGGCACGCGTGGAGTACGACGGGCGGTTCTCGTTCGTGCGGCTCCGGTACCAGGGCGGCTTCCGCCGCGATCCGGGCTGGGCGCACGACTACCCGCGCGCCGACTGGCACTTCCAGCGCATCCTGGAGGAGATCACCTTCACGCGGACGCTGCGGGACGAGAGCAACATCCTCACGCTGGACGATCCGGACCTGGGGCTCCACCCCGTGGTGTACATGTCGGAGCCGGGCTTCTGGACGCTGAACGAGGCGGAGACCGCGGGACTGCGGGCCTACCTGCAGAAGGGCGGCTTCATCATCTTCGAC
>CAZLBU010000177.1:0-6150 GCA_964557815.1 uncultured Bifidobacteriaceae bacterium
CGTGATGTGGAGCCGCGCGCTCGACTGGTCCTTCCCGCTCATCGAATACCAGACCGACCCGTATTCGGGCTTGACGCGCGAGCCGTCCTTCTCCGCGGCCTCGAGGGCCGCCTGGCGCACGTTGCGGTCCGGTTCCTTCTCGAACTTCTTGTTCTGCGCCACGCGCTCCAGGTTGCCGACGCTGGTGCACTGGATCGCAAACGGCTGCTCACTCGGCTCGCCGGACTGATCGTAGCAGACGATCCGGTTCGTGCCGGGCCTGAGCGTGTCGTACGTGCCATCCGCCTTCCACTTGATGACCATCGCGCCGTCGCGGGCCTGGCGCGGCGCGGCCAGCAGCGCCCGGTCGATGGCCTCGGCGGGCGGCGCCTGGCCGAACGTGGTGGCCGATGCCGACATCGCCAGCACACCCATCGCCAACAAGACCTTACGTGTCATGGGGACCTCCAGACGCAGAGCATACCGCAACGCAGTCCACGGGAACACGGAGGCCACGAAGCACGCACGACGAACGCGGTGGGACCGTGCGCGTCCCTCCCGTCCCCGGGTCCGTCCCAGGTGGCATGCCGATCGAGAGACTTCGTGGCAACCGTCGGCCCCTTCGTGTCTTCGTGTTCCCGTGATCAGGCGGCGCGGGCCAGGCGCGCCGTGTACTGCTGGGATGCCAGCGAGAAAAGGCAGTAGGCGGTGAACCAGTAGAACCCGGGGCCGAACTGCGCGACGAACGCGACGAGCGGCGGCGACCCGGCGGGCGAGGCGGCCTGCGTCGCGATGGCCGCCAGGTAGGTGATGAAGAGCGCCACCACGAACACGTCGGCCATCGACCACTTGGCGATGGCCTCGACGAAGTCCAGCGTCCGCTGGCGCATCGCCATGTCCTTCATGAACACGGCCCAGGTCACGAGGGCGCTCTTCGTCAGCGGCACGATCACGCTGAAGAGCAGGATGAGTGTCGCGGGCAGAGGGCTCCCCACGTCGTAGAGGTTCCGGACGGCGCCCAGGATGCTCCGGGTCTGCGTGTAGACCTCCACGTCGCCGACGCCGTTCCGGAGAGCCTCGGTGAGGCGCGGGCCCAGCCGGTCGATCAGCATCTTGCGGAGGTCGCCGCCGGTGGCCTGCAGCAGCGCCACCATCGTGGGGTTCATCATCGACTTCAGCGTCGCCACCGAGTCGTCGTCCAGCCCCTTCTCGAGCATCATGGGCGCGACGTGCGTGACACCGTCCCTGGTCAGCACACCGCGGATGGTGAGGACCGGCTGCAGGACGCCGGGCAGCAAGAGCAGGATGGACCCGACGACGAGAGCAAGGACGGCGGCGCGCTTTGATGGGACGCTCATGTGGGTGTCCGGTAGCGTGTCGGCCATGCCCCTGCCCGTGCCATCTGCGTTATCTGCGTCATCTGCGTCATCTGCGTCATCTGCGTTCTATCTGAGTCCGACGTAGCCGACGCCGTCGCGGACGGTGATGGTCGTCCCGAACGGCCTGGAGAGCCGATCGACGTCCGACAGGATCTTCGCTGCAAGCTCTCCTTCCGCCAGCATGGGCCGCCCGCGCACCGTCCGTCCCTGACCGAAGCCCAGCGTGATGGGATGCAGGGCCAGTTCGCCCAGCGCGCGCCCTTCGAACCGGGGCACGGCGACGACGGCTTCCCAGATGAGCCGATCCGACGGGAACCCCGTGGTGTCGTTGCGGTAGCGACGGTCGTTGAAATCCGCCACGTGGGCGTCGGCGTCGAGGCCGTAGGGCTCGTAGTTCTCGCTCGGCAGCCGGAGCAGCGTCTCGTTCTGGAAGATGAAGTCGCCCAGGCTGTACAGGATCGGCTTGCCCTTGTAGATCTCGATGCCGCGCAGCACGTGCGGCCCGTGGCCGACGAACAGGTCGGCGCCGGCATCCACCATGGCCCGCGCGAACGCGATCAGGAACTGCGCCGGGACCAGGCGGTCGGTCGTCGTCCCCTCGTGCGCGTGGATGGTCACCATCGTCAGGTCAGCGAGCCGGGAGGCGTTCCTCACCACGCTCGCGATCTCCTCGACGTCTTCCTCGAGCGGCTCGGTCCGGATGCCGGACGCGTCGCCAACAACGAACCGGCGGCCGAAGAAGTTCAGGGTATCGCCCGCCGCCGGGGTCCGCCCGTTGATGTCGGCCATCGTCTGGCGCAGCTGATCGAAGCGCGCGCGAGGCACCACATAGGTCGTGCTGAAGCGCAGCGGGTTGAGGCCCGGCCGCGCCGGCATGTCGCCGCGGGTGCGCCCGGCCCGGGAATGGTCCGGGAAGGTGGAGGCCACCGAGATGAGCGCGATCCGGCCCTTCGGCGTCTCGAGGAACTTTGCCTCGCGCGCCTCGGCGAGGCTCTGCCCCACGCCCGCCTGCACGAGCCCGGCCTCCGCGACGTACTTCGTCGTCAGCGTCATTCCCAGCGCGCCGTAGTCGCCGGTGTGGTTGTTCGCGCGCGAGACCATGTCGAACCCGGCCCACACCAGTTCCTTGACCAGCGCCGGCTCGGCGCGCATGTAGGTGCCGCCGCTTTCGTTCATGGCGTAGGGCTCGTAGTCGTGGAAGAGCATCTCCAGGTTCGTGAAGGCGGCGTCGGCGCCCCGAACGAGGTCGATGAGGCGCGTGAAGGCCGGCTCCCGAAAGACCGAGATGGGCCTGGTGATGATCGAATCCCCCGTCAGGGCCAGCGAGATGGAGGGGGCCGGCGCCTGCGCGCGCGGGGTGGCCCATCCGACGGCGGCAGCCACGAGGGCGGGAACGAACAGGCGGGCAGCTCGCGTCATGGAAACCTCTCGCGACCAGCGGTCGGTGACGCTCGCATCCTCTTCCGGCGTGGTCCGCGGCGTCAAGCGCAAGCCGCGGCCATAATAGGCGCATGCACAGATCAGGACTCGTGGTCGCGGGGCTGGCCGTGGCGGCCCTCGGGATGGTGGCGGTGGCGCAAGGGCCGGGGATGCGCGGCGGAACACGCGTGGCGCCCGGGCAGCCGTGTCCGCCCGGCACGACGGAGACACGTCCCGGCAACTGCCAGGCTCCCGAGCTCCCCGCCCCGAGCATCCTGGACTACCGCCCGCAGTCGACGCTCGTCACCCCCGAGCACCTGGTCCCGAAGGCGAAGTTCCCCGTCATCGACGTCCACGGGCATCCCGGCAACCTGACCACGCCGGAGGCCATCAACCGCGTCGTCGCGGAAATGGACAGGCTGAACCTGGGCGTGATGGTGGTCGCGGAGAACGTCTCGGGCGACCGGCTCACCCGCACACTCCAGGCGCTCTCCGCCAGCCCGCACAAGGACCGCTTCCGTGTCATGTCCGGCGTGGACTTCCGCAACGTCGGTCCCGGGTGGGCCGAGCGGGCGGTGGCGCAGCTCGAAGCCGACGTCAAGGCGGGCGCCGTGGGCGTCGGCGAGATCTCGAAGGCGTTCGGCCTGAACATCCGCAAGCCGGACGGCAGCCGCCTGAAAGTGGACGACCCCGCACTCGATCCGCTGTGGCAGGCCTTCGCGCGGCTCGACGTGCCGGTCTTCATGCACACCGCGGAGCCGCAGGAGTTCTTCCAGCCGCTGGACTACACCAACGAGCGCTGGCTCGAGCTCGCGCTCTTCCCCAGCCGCCGGAACAACCAGCCAGGACAGGTGAGCTTCGAGGAGCTGATGACCGAGCGCAACAACGTGTTCCGCAGGCACCCGAAGACGCGCTTCATCGCGGCCCACTTCGGCTGGCACGCCAACGACCTGACACGAGCCGCGAAGATGCTGGACGAATTCCCGAACGTCACGGTTGAAGCCGGCGCCATCCTCTACGACCTTGGCCGCCAGCCCCGCGCCGCGCACGACTTCTTCGTGAAGTACCAGGACCGCATCATGTTCGGGAAGGACTCGTTCCAGCCCGACGAGTATCCGTACTACTGGCGCGTGTTCGAGACGACCGACGAGTACTTCGACTACTACCGCGACTACCACGCGTTCTGGAAGTTGTACGGCATGGGCCTGCCGGATGTGGTGCTCAGGAAGGTCTACGCCGACAACGCGCGGCGGGTGATCAAGGGGCTGCCGCGGGGGTAGACTCCGGGTTGCAGGAATGGGGGCCCGGTCATGGCACGATCCATCGGTTTCGTGACGGCGCTCTTCGCGGGCTTCCTCGCCGCTGCGCCCGCGACATCACAGACAATCACCCTCGGCAGGCCGGGGCTGGCCTTCTCGGCTCTCGTGGGCGGCCCGAACCCCGCCCCACGGAATGTGTCGATCACCAACGAGGGGACCGGGGGCCTGACGTGGCAGATCACGAGCACCCAGCCCGGATGGCTTCAGATCTCGCCCGCCGGCGGCGCGGCGCCGGCCAGCCTGACCGCGTCCGTCAACGTTGCCGGACTTCCCGCCGGCACGTACCGCGCGGAAGTGTCCATCGCGTCGAACGACCGCGTGACGCCCACGAAAGTGCTTCCGGTCACGCTCACGCTGGTCCAACCCGCCCCTGGCCAGGCGGCCTACGCCGTGGAACTGGAGTTCATCGGCTA
Source organism: uncultured Bifidobacteriaceae bacterium (assembly GCA_964557815.1). Classification (GTDB taxonomy): domain Bacteria; phylum Acidobacteriota; class Vicinamibacteria; order Vicinamibacterales; family UBA2999; genus VFZN01. The sequence goes on from CAZLBU010000177.1 coordinate 4,510, forward strand.
CACGGGCCTCGTCGGCGGCCCCGACTGCAAGGTCAATCCCAACGGCTACGACACCATGACCGGCATCCTCGTCGGCCGTGAGAGTGTCTCTTCGGACGAGAACGTCCTCTATCAAGGCACGCTGGCCCGCGTGACAGCCGTGGACTTCTGCTCGGACCGCGGCCGGCGGGGCCCGAACGACGACGAGCGCGACATGTGCGCCGCCACGCTCGTCGGGACCGCGACGATGAAGGTGGAGCTGACGGTCTACGGCGAGGAGGGACGCGGCGGTTACCTCGAGGCCATCCACGACGGCGGCCCGTTCACGAGCACCGTCATGGGGTCGTGCGAGGTCCAGGAACAGGCCCAGTGGCGGGCCGACTATCCGGGCAGTAGCGAGGGCGGCGGCGGGTCGCCGAACGGCCAGCCGATCGATGAGGCCCGCAGCGGATCGGTCAGGCTCTTCACCAACGGGCGGGCTCGCCTGGTCGTGGGGACCTTTCCACCGGCGGACCCCAACGTCGGCGGCTGGACGTTGAGGGTGATCGCCAAGCTGAGATAGGCGCCTCGGCGTGCACCACGGCGCACCATCTGCACCCCTTCCCAGCTACCGGGTACGCGGATTCTGCGCACCTCGGCCCGCAAGATCCTGTCCACGCGCGGGAAACCCGCTGGCACGCGGATCGCAATGAGCTCTCGCGAGCTGCGGAGGCCAGATCGACGATGTACAATCCGCGCATGGCGACGGTGGGACAGGTGCGCAAGCTCACCTACGATGACCTGCTGGCGACGCCGGACGATGGCCTGCGGCACGAGATCATCGACGGAGTGCTGTACGTGTCGCCATCGCCGGGAACGACGATCGTGCAGCGTCCTCACTCCCGCCTGGTGAAGCCATCCGCCGGCTGAGCCCGGCGGGCGGTGTCCGATACCACAACTGCCGCATGTTCGTGCTCACGGCACGCTCACCATGCGTACGTCTGACGGCAGACCTGCGCCGCAGTAGTTCGTGGCGTGTACGCTCAGCAGGTACGTGCCCGGACCGACGACCCCGCTGATCGTCTTCCCGGGTACGGGAAGACTGGCGCTGGCCGCGCCGCCAACCGTCAGCACGTAACCGGTGGGCGCCGGGCCCAGGTCAGGCGCGTCCCATCGGGCCGTGATCCGGTTGCCCACCCGGTAGGCCACGAAGTTCGACGGCGGCTGCAGCAGCCCGAGGCACGCGCCGGGGAAGGTCAGCGTCACGGCATTCGACGACGGGCTGCTGCCCGCGGCGTTCACCGCCCTCACCGCCAGCGTGTAGGTCCCCGCCGGCACGCCGTCGAACGAGAACGCATCCAGGACGCCGAGCGGGATGGACGTGCTGATGGCGCCACTCACGTCCAGCACCAACGACGAGGGCGCCCCACCCGTGAAGGTATTCCGCCAGGCCAGCGCCAGCCGTGAGGTGGCGACCACGGCCACGAGATCCTCCGGTGCTGACGGAGGCACCGGCACGCCCACGTGGAACAGTACCTCGTTCGACGGCGCGCTCAATCCCGCGCTCGAGAGCGTCTGCAGGCGCGCGTAGAACGATCCGGTTGGCGTCGAGAGGGACAGTTCTGGCGCAGCATTGCCGGTAGGGACGGTGGCCAGGACTTCACCCGGCGAGAGGCCCCCGGT
>CAZLBU010000178.1:0-2163 GCA_964557815.1 uncultured Bifidobacteriaceae bacterium
GAGGCGGACAGATCACGTGTCAAACAGATCGCGGACACGTCACTTGCTTGCAACATCGGGGGCCGCATGACATCAGGGGCCCGTATGACGGTCGTCATAGCGACCGTCGGGGCGGCTCCATAGGCTGGGTCAGTTTGAAGGAGGCCCACCATGAGGCTCTCAGCGACAGGAAGCCGGGTCATGCTCGGCGCGGCCACGATCGTGGCCGCCGTGCTCGTCACTCTCCCCGTGCGTGCGCAGGCGCCGAAGGACCTCGTCGAGGTCGCGGCCGGCGCCGGTTCGTTCAAGACCCTGGTGGCCGCCGTCCAGGCTGCCGATCTCGTCGAGGTGCTGAAGCGCCCCGGGCCGCTCACCGTCCTGGCGCCCACCGACGAGGCCTTCGCCAAGGTCCCCAAGGCCGACCTCGACGCGCTCATGAAGGACAAGGCGAAGCTGGCCGCGGTGCTGCAGTATCACGTGCTGACCGGCAACGTGAGCGCTGCCGACCTGAAGATGATGAAGGACTTCGGCACCGCCCAGGGGCAGCGCATCCAGATCTCGTCGGCCGGCGGAGCGCTGAGAATCAACAACGCCACCGTGGTGAAGCCTGACGTGGCGGCCAGCAACGGGGTGATTCACGTCATCGACACGGTCCTGATGCCGAAATAGAAAAGTTCGCGCCGTATGACAGGCGTCATATGGGCACCCGGGGAGGGGTGGCACTATCTCGCCAGCGACATCTCCCGTAACAAACCTTCAGCCGCCGTGGGGCTTCCTACACCTCCTGTGCCTCCGGCGGCTGCTTTTTTGCCTCCCCGCTCCGGGCCGCGCCGGATTTCGCCGCCCATTCGCCGAAGTGGGCTGGTGCAGGCGTCTCTCATCCCGTAAAGTGCTCCGACAGGCTTCTGAGATGATACGAACGGCATCACGGGCCCCCCTGCTCGTGGCAGTCCTGTCGGCGGGGTGTATGCAGCAGAGTCCTCAACAGGTGAAGACGGTGGCGCCCTATGGGGCCTGGGCCTCGCCGCTGACGGCGGCGCGGGTCACGGCGGGCGCGCTCAGGCTCGGGGAGATCGCCCTCGACGGGGGCAACGTCTATTGGACCGAGGGCCGCGCCTCCGAAGCGGGGCGCTACGTCATTGTCCGCCGCACGGCGGACGGCCGCATCAGCGACGTGACGCCGCCCGGCTTCAATGTACGGTCACGCGTGCACGAGTATGGCGGCGCCGCCATGACCGTGCACCGCGGGGATGTGTACTTCTGTAACTTCGCGGATCAGCGGCTCTACGTTCAGCGGGGCGGCGGCGCACCCGCAGCCCTGACCCCGGAGGGGTTCTTCTATGCCGACGCGCGTATGGACGTGACGCGCGACCGGCTCGCCGCCGTGCGCGAGGACCATCGGAAGGGCGATGCCGAGCCGCCGGCCGCGATCGTCGCCATCCCGGTGGCCGGAGGCAGAGGCTCGAAGCAGCGGGAGTCGAGTCCCGGCGTCACCAGTCCTGGCCTCGTGCTCGTCTCGGGCGCCGACTTCTACTCCGATCCCGCGGTTTCGCCCGACGGCGCCACACTGGCGTGGCTGCAGTGGAATCACCCGAACATGCCCTGGGACGGCACGGAGCTGTGGACGGCGCCCCTTCGTCCCGACGGAACCCTCGGCGAGCGGACGAAGGTGGCGGGTGGCGCCGACGAGTCCATCTTCCAGCCGGAGTGGTCCCCCGACGGTGTCCTGCACTTCGTCTCGGACCGCACAGGGTGGTGGAACCTGTATCGGGCCCGTCCGCGGGACGCCGGGGCTGAAGCCCCGGCGCTTCCTGCCCATGCGATCGAGCCGCTGCACCCGATGAGCGCCGACTTCGGCAAGCCGCAGTGGACCTTCTCGATGGTGACCTACGCGTTCGCCGGGCCGCGGCGCATCGCCGCCACCTACACGCAGAATGGGCGATGGCACCTGGCGTTCATCGAAACCGACTCCCTCAGGTGGGAACCGGTCCAGACATCCCTCGATGTCCTGGAATCCATCCGCGCCGACGAGCGCGCCATCTACTTCGTCGGCGGATCGCCGACGACGGCAGCCGTGGTGGCCCGCATGACCCTCGCCGCGATGGAGCCGGAGGTGCTGCGCCGATCGACGAGCGAGCCCATCGACGCCGCGTGGATTTCGACCGCCGAGCCCGTCACGTTCCA
>CAZLBU010000178.1:2204-6150 GCA_964557815.1 uncultured Bifidobacteriaceae bacterium
CCCCGATCGAACCTGCCGGCACCGGTCCGCACCCATCCGCACCGGCCCGCACTCGCCCGCACCCGTCCGCACCCGATCGCACCCGTGAGGTCCACGCCTTCTACTACGCGCCGCGGAATCCGGACTTCCAGCCGCCCGAGCAGACCCGGCCGCCGCTCCTCGTGCTCACCCATGGCGGGCCGACCGGTGCGACTGAAACCACGCTCGATCCCGAGGTGCAGTTCTGGACGAGCCGCGGCTTCGCGGTCCTCGACGTCAACTACAGCGGCAGCACCGGTTACGGCCGCGCCTATCGCGACCGGTTGAAGGGGCAGTGGGGCATCGTGGACGTGGAAGACGCGGTGGCCGGCGCCCTGGCCATGGTGGAGGCCGGCAAGGCCGACGGGGAGCGCCTGGCCATTCGCGGCGGAAGCGCGGGCGGCTACACGACGTTGGCCGCCCTGACCTTCCACTCGACCTTCAAGGCGGGTGCCAGCTACTACGGCATCAGCGACATCGAGGTACTGGCCCGCGATACGCACAAGTTCGAGTCGCGGTATCTGGACTCGCTGATTGGCCCCTACCCGGCTGCGAAGGATGTGTACATCGAGCGGTCGCCCATCCACTTCACCGACCGGCTGTCGAGCGCGCTCATCCTGTTCCAGGGCCTGGAGGACAAGGTAGTGCCGCCCAACCAGTCGCAGATGATGGCCGACGCCGTCAGGCAGAAGGGACTGCCCGTGGCCTATATCACCTATGAGGGCGAGCAGCACGGCTTCCGCAAGGCCGAGAACATCGTCCGCAGCCTGGAGGCCGAGCTCTATTTCTATGGGAGGGTTTTCGGCTTCGTGCCGGGCGACACCATCGAGCCGGTCGTCATCGACAACCTGCGGTAATCTGTGACGACCATGACGAAGTCTCTGCCGGGAATCCGCACGATCGTGGCCTCGGTCCTCGTCCTGGGCTCGCTTGCCGTCGTCCCGGCCGCTGCCCAGGGGCGGGCGCGCGTGGGTCTCATCCCCTTCGACGTGGCCAGCGTGGACGGCGGCACGCACCAGGCGGCCACGAGCCTGGCCAAGCTGGTGCGGGCCCAGATGATTACCAACCGCAGCATGCAGCCCGTGCTCATAGAGCTGCCGGCAGGCGAAACGCTGCCGCTGCCCGAGGATCGCCTGGCGGCCCTGGCCGCCGAGCACAAGGTGGGCCTCATCATCGCCGGCACCGTGCTCGATGCCACGACGACCCATGGCAGCAACCGTGTCTCCACGGGCTCACTGGGCCGCGTGGCGGGCATCGGCAACGTCGGCGGAAGCATGCGAAAGACCCGTGCAGAGGTCCGGCTGCACGTGGAGATCGTGAACTCCGAAGGGGCGACCACGCACGCCTTCGAGGTCGAGGGCGACAACACGGATGTCGGCATTGGCGCGGACCTCTGGACGACCCTCGGTGGCTTCGACGTGGGCGATGCCGGCTGGGACAAGTCGCCGATGGGGAAGGCCTTGCGCGAGGCCGCCGAGAAGCTGGTGAACGAGGTCCAGAAGAAGCGCCGCTGATCCCTGATCCCTGATCCCTGATCGCTGATCGCTGATCAGAGGCCCTTGCGCGCGCCGCCTCACACGCTGTATATTGCTGAATAGTCATATAGCGATAAGGAGCGACCTCATGATCGTCCAGCGCTTCTACGAGCCCACCATCGCCCAGGCCAGCTACCTCATCGGCTGCGCCGCCACCGGCGAGGCCATCGTCATCGACCCGAACCGCGACGTGGAGCGCTATATCGAGGCCGCTGCGCGCGAGGGGCTTTCGGTGACCCACGTGACCGAGACCCACATCCACGCCGACTTCCTGTCAGGCGCGCGCGAGCTGGCGGCGCGCACTGGGGCGCGCCTGTACCTCTCGGACGAGGGCGACCAGGACTGGAAGTACGCGTTCGCCGCGGAGGGCACGCTCATCCGCCATGGCGACCGCATCAAAGTGGGCAACATCCTGGTGGACGTCGTCGGCACGCCGGGCCACACGCCAGAGCACCTGACCTTCCTCATCACCGACAGCGCCGCAGCGGACAGGCCCATTGCCGCCGCCACGGGCGACTTCGTCTTCGTCGGCGACGTTGGCCGTCCCGACCTGCTCGAGCGCGCCGCCAACATCAAGGGGACGATGGAGAAGGGTGCACGGACGTTGTGGAAGAGCCTGCAGGCCTTCAACCGGAACGAGGAGTGGCTGCAGATCTGGCCGGGGCATGGGGCCGGATCCGCCTGCGGCAAGGGCATCAGCGCCGTGCCGTACAGCACGCTCGGCTACGAGCGGCGCTTCAACTGGGCCTTCCAGGTGAAGACGGAGGACGAGTTCGTCACGAGCGTGCTGGCGGGACAGCCCGAGCCTCCGAAGTACTTCGCGATGATGAAGCACCTGAACAAGGTGGGCCCGCGCGTGCTGGGCGGCTTCCACGCGCCGCCGCGCCTGGACGACCATCGCCTGCCGTCGCTCCTGGCGACGGGCGCCATCGTGGTGGATACCCGGCCCGCGGGTGTCTACGCGGCCGCGCACCTGCCGGGCACCATCAACATCCCGCTCGGCGGATCGTTCGTGACCTGGGCGGGGTGGCTCCTCCCGTACCAGACGGACCTCTACTTCATCGTGGACGACCTGACCGAGGGCAGCATCGTGGAGCTGGTGCGGCAGCTGGCGTTCATCGGCCTCGACCAGATCGCGGGCATCTTCGAGGCGCGGGCCGTGCAGCACCTCGCCGAGCGCGGGGCGCACCTGGCCACGGTCCCCCAGGTGACCGTGGACGAGCTGGCGGCGGAGGTGAAGTCCCGTGAGGCGTTCGTGCTCGACGTGCGGAGCGCGAGCGAATGGCAGGGCGGGCACATCCCCTCGGCCACTCACATCCCACTCGGCTATCTCACCGATCGCCTGGCCGAGATTCCCACCGGTCGCCCGGTCGTCGTTCAATGCCAGGCCGGGGCGCGGTCTGCCATCGCGGCGTCGGTCCTGCGGCGCGCAGGACGGACCAACGTCCGTAACCTGGCGGGCGGCTTCGCCTCGTGGCAGGGCGCCGGCCTGCCCGTCGAGATGCCCGCGGCGTCATGAGGGGCCGTGCGATGACGCCCGAGCTGCTGGAGGACGTGGCCGCGCGATTCAAGGTGCTGGCCGAGCCGGCGCGGCTGCAGGTGCTCAACGCGCTGGCCGACGGGCCACTGCACGTCAGCGCGCTGATGGAGGCCACGGGCCTCAACCAGGCCAACCTGTCGAAGCACCTGCAGATGCTCCACGCCCACGGCTTCGTCTCACGCCGGCGCGAGGGGCTGTTCGTCTACTACGAGCTGGCGGACGACTCGGTGTTCACGCTGTGCGACCTCGCCTGCGGTGCGGTCGAGGAACGAGCCCGGCAGGCGGCGCACCGACACGCGCGCGCCCGGCGGTAGACGAAAGGAAACCTGAACCTCGACGTCGGTTCCTCCGTATGTTCCCCACATGCGCGAGGTCCGCCTGGCCGTTCGCTCCCTTCTCCACCAGCCGGGGACGTCGGCCCTGGCCGTCGTGGCGCTCGCCCTGGGCATCGGGCTCACCACCACCATGTTCAGCATCGTCAACGGCGCGGTGCTGCGGGGCCTGCCGTTCCCCGAATCCGACCGCATCGTCCACCTGGCGCCCTTCAACATCGCCGAGCAGGACGATGTGGATGCCCGGGTGCACACCTTTGCGGAGTTCCGCGATCGGCAGCAGTCGTTCGAGCAGCTGGCCGCCTTCGAGTTCCAGACGGCCAACGTGGTGGGTCCCGGGGGCGACGCGGTCCGTTACACCGCGGCCGCCGTCACGGGCAATACGTTTCGTCTTCTGAGGGTCGCGCCTTCCCTCGGGCGCGACTTCACGGACGAGGACAGTCGTCCCGGCGCCGCGCCGGTGGTCATCATCGGGGACCAGGTGTGGGACGAACAGTTCGGCAGATCGCCCGAGGCCATCG
>CAZLBU010000179.1:0-446 GCA_964557815.1 uncultured Bifidobacteriaceae bacterium
GGAGCGCCGGGACGCGAATGCGGAGCGCCGGGACGCGAATGCGGAGCGCCGGGACGCGAATGCGGAGCGCCGGGACGCGAATGCGGAGCGCCGGGACTTCAGTCCCGGCGATGAGCCCGCCCCAGCGCTCCGGCCGCCCGCCCCGGCGGTCGGCACCCCGGTCACGTCGGTCCGGGCGGATCCCGGCGTCGTCTCGGTCATCGTCCTCACGGCCAGCGGGGCGCGCCACCTGCCGGACTGCCTCGACTCACTGCGGCAGCAGGACTGGCCCGCCGGACGCATCGACGTGATCGTGGTGGACAACGGCTCGCCGATGGACCCCACGGCCGTGGTGCACAGGCACTATCCGGACGCGCGCGTGATCAGGACCGGTACCAACCTGGGGTTCTCCGCCGGCAACAACGCCGGCGCGCGCGAGGCGCGCGGCGAGTGGCTGCTGTTCCTGA
>CAZLBU010000179.1:456-5285 GCA_964557815.1 uncultured Bifidobacteriaceae bacterium
TCGTGGACACCGCGACGAGGCGCGGCGCCGCGTCGGTCGGGGCGAAGATCCTGGACTGGTCCGGCGAGCGCATCGACTTCGCCGGGGGGCTGGCGAACTTCGAGGGCCGCGGCTACCCGCTCGGCTGGGACGCGGTCGCCGCGACCTTCCCGACGGAGGAGCAACCGCTGCTCTTCGGCTGCGGCGCGGCCGTGCTGTTTCGCCGCGACACGTTCGAAGCGGCCGGCGGCTGGGACGAGCCGACGTTCGCGTACTACGAGGACGTCGAGTTCTGCTGGCGGCTCTGGCTGCTGGGGCACGAGGTCTGGTTCGCGCCCGAGGCCATCGTTTACCACCGCCATCACGGCACGTCGGGGCCCGAGAGCCCGGCGCGCCTGCGCGCGTTCGAGAGGAACGCGCTCCGGATGCTCTACGCGCTCCTCGAGGAACGGACGCTGCAGCAGGCGCTGCCGGCGGCACTGCTGCTGTCGCTGGACCGCATCGCGCTCGGCTCGCCGTTCAGCCGTGCAACCGAGGACGAGCCGGTGCCGGACACGGCCACGCGCCTCGCAGCCCGGTTGCGGCCAGCCGTCGTCAAGATCCGCCTGCTGCACGCGCTCAGCCGGCGCGGGGCGCAGCGCAGGATGGGGATCGCCGCGAACCTGCGCCTGGTCGGTATCGGCGGGCTGGCCGGCGCCGCGGTGTCGGCCGCGCGCGACGTGCTGGGCGGATGGGAGGCCCTCCCGGCGCGTGATCGGTTCCTCATCGAGCGGGCCTCGCCGGCCACCGCGTCATCCGCGCAGGCCGAGTCGGTGCCCACGACCACGGTCGCCGCCCTGCTGGGCGTGCAGGACTTCCTCGACATGCTCCCGGAGCTCGGCAGGCGCCGCGCGTGGCTGCAGGCACGCCGGATGCGCAGCGATGCCGAGATCGTGGAGCGCTTTGGCGGGCACTGGCGCAGCGCCGTCCCGTCGCCGCACCTGGACCTGCACGTCGGTCTCAGGCGCGAGCTCGTGGAAACGCTGTCGGCCGTCCTCGGCGCCCTGCCACCGGCCCTGGACCTGCGCGACCCGGCATCGTGAGACGCGTGGTAGCCTACCTTCTGACTTCTGCCTTCTGCCTTATCATTTTTCACTTCTCACTTCTGACTTCTCACTTCTGACTTCTTCTTCTGGGAGCCGTTCCTTGTCCATCTGCCTCGTCACCGGGGGAGCCGGGTTCATCGGATCGCACGTGGCCGCTAGGCTGGTCGAGCGCGGCCACACCGTGGTGGTGCTGGACGACTTGAGCGGCGGGGCGCGCGACCACGTCCCGGCGGGCGCCGAGTTCGTCGAGGGCAGCGTGACGGATGTCGCGCTGGTGGACAGCCTGTTCGCCCGGCACCGCTTCGAGCACGTCTTCCACCTGGCGGCGTACGCGGCCGAGGGGTTGAGCCACTTCATCCGGCGGTTCAACTACACGAACAACGTCATCGGGTCGATGACCCTGATCAACGCCGCGGTGAACTCCGGGAGCCGGACGTTCGTGTTCACGTCGTCCATCGCGGCGTACGGCGCCGGCCAGTCACCGATGACCGAGGACACCACACCGATGCCCGAGGACAGCTACGGCATCGCGAAGTACGCCGTCGAGCTGGACCTCAAGGCCGCGCACCACATGTTCGGGCTGGACTACGTGATCTTCCGCCCGCACAACGTCTACGGCGAGCACCAGAACATCGGCGACCGCTACCGCAATGTCATCGGCATCTTCATGAACCAGATCATGAAAGGCGAGCCGATGACCATCTTCGGCGACGGCGAGCAGACGCGCGCCTTCTCGTACGTGGGCGACGTCGCGCCGGTCATCGCGCGCGCCATCGAGACACCGGCTGCGCTCAACCAGGTGTTCAACGTGGGCGCCGACGTGCCCTACAGCGTCAACGACCTCGCGAAGGCGACGGCGGCGGCCATGGGCGTGCCGGATGCCCCCGTCCGCCACCTCGACGCGCGCAAGGAAGTGGTCCACGCCTACGCCACGCACGACCGCGTGAAAGAGGTCTTCGGCCTCGGCGCGCCCGTGTCGCTCGAGGAGGGCCTGGCGCGCATGGCGGCGTGGGCGAAGGCCGCGGGGCCGCGCGCCAGCAGCCGCTTCGAGAACATCGAGGTGATGAAGAACCTGCCGCCTTCCTGGAAGTGAGAAGGCAAAAGGCAAAAGGCAGAAGGCAGAAGGCAGAAGGCGGAAGGCAGAAGAGCAAACCAACGGGGAGGGCTACTGGACGCGCTCGCGTAAACGGGCGATGAGCGAGCTCCGATCCAGGAGCGCCAGCACCTCGGCGCTCGAGAGGACGCGGGCGGCCTGCACCTCGCGGCGCGCCTGCCAGAACTGCCCCGCTCGCGTCAACGCATCCCACTTCCCCTTCAGGTAGCTGCCCGCACGGCCGCGCGAGGCAAAGAACGCCAGCCCGGCCAGCGAGGCCGCCAGGTGCAGCGGCAGATAGCGCCAGAAGAGCGCCGCCGGCATGTTCTTCAGGAACATCCACTCCGCATTGCGATGCCCGTGGTAGACGGCAAACGCGCTCCCGACACCCGCGCTGGCCGACCCCAGGTGGTGCGCCACGGCCTCCGGCACGTACCAGCACCCGCGGCCCACCAGCTGCAGGCGGAAGCCCAGGTCCACGTCCTCGGCATAGCAGAAGAAGCGCTCGTCGAAGCCGCCGGCCCGCGCCCAGTCGTCGCGGCGGTAGAGGGCGGCAGCGGCGCACGCCGAGAACACCGGGCGCGCCTGCAGGGCCTCGGCCACCGCGGCCACCGCCAGGCCGTGCCCGTGGCGCCACGCCAGGCCGCTGACGTGGCACGCGTCGCCCGCGCCATCCAGCTGCCCCGGCTGGCCCTCGAGCATCAGTCGTGAGGCGAAGGACGCGGCTTCGGGATGCGCCGCGGCCGCGTTCAGCAGCGCCTCGAGCCACCCGGGCTCGGGAAACGCGTCCGGGTTGAGCAGGGCGACGAAGTCACACGACGCCAGCTGCTCCACGGCGCGGTTGTTGGCCGCGGCGAAGCCGAGGTTGGTGGGGCTGGCCATCACGCGGACAGGCACGGCCCATCCACGCGTGGACGCGTCGATGACGGCGCGCGTGCCGTCGGCGCTGGCGTTGTCCACGATGACCACCATGTCGGGCAGGCGGGTCTGCCCGGCCACGGCGGCGAGGGCGCGGCGGATGTAGGCCTCGGCGTTGAAGGTGACGAGGACGAGGCCGACCGTCATGGGTGGAGACGGTCGCCGGCGCTACCGCGGCACGGCCATCGCCGCGATGGCCTGCTGGCGCGAGAGCCGCTCGAGGTCGGCGTCCACCATCATGCGCACCAGCCCCTGGAAGTCCACCGAGGGCTCCCAGCCCAGCACCTTGCGGGCCTTGGCGGGATTGCCGATCAGGTGATCCACCTCGGCGGGCCGCAGGAAGCGTGGGTCCGTGCGGACGTACTGCTCCCAGTCCAGCCCGGCGTGCGAGAAGGCCTCCTGCACGAGGTCCTTCACCGAGTGCGCCACGCCCATCGCGACGACGTAGTCGTCCGGCTCGTCCTGCTGGAGCATCAGCCACATGGCGCGCACGTAGTCGCCGGCAAACCCCCAGTCGCGGTGCGCGTCGAGGTTGCCGAGGCCGAGGTGGTCCGCCAGGCCCAGCTTGATGCGTGCCACGCCGTCGGTGACCTTGCGCGTGACGAACTCGAGGCCGCGCCGCGGGGACTCGTGGTTGAAGAGGATGCCCGAGCAGGCGAACAGGTCGTAGCTCTCGCGATAGTTGACGGTGATGTAGTGGCCGAACACCTTCGACACGCCGTAGGGGCTCCGCGGGTAGAAGGGCGTGAGCTCGGTCTGCGGCACCTCGCGCACGCGGCCGTACATCTCGCTGGACGAGGCCTGGTAGAAGCGGATCTTCGGGTTGACGCGGCGGACGGCCTCGAGCGCGCGCGTGACACCCTGCGAGTTGTACTCGCCGGTCAGCATCGGCTGGTCCCAGGACGAGGGGACGAACGACATGGCCGCGAGGTTGTAGAACTCGTGGGGATCGGCCTGCTCCACCGCCTTGATCAGCGAGAGCTGGTCCAGCAGGTCGGCCTGGATGATGGTGATCCGGTCCTTGAGGTGCTCGATGCGCCACTCGTTGGGAGCGCTCAGCCGGCGGGCCACGCCGTAGACCTCGTAGCCCTTCGAGAGCAGGAGCTCGGCGAGGTACGAGCCATCCTGGCCGGTGATGCCGGTAATCAGTGCGCGCTTGGACATGGCAATCCTACACGATAGCGTGAAAGGTCGCGGATCGGCAACTCCTGGGAGAGGACTCCTGGGAGAGGATGCGCGACGCCGGGACTGAAGTCCCGGCGCTCCGTACAGCGTACGGAGGGGCTCCGTACAGCGTACGGAGGGGCGGGACGTACGGAGGGGGGAGGCATGGAGGGGCGGGACTTCAGTCCCGCCCGCGCTACAGCCGGTACCCCGCCGCCTTCGCGTCGTCGTGGAACATCCGGACGGTCTCGAGCGAGTAGTCCCCGAGGTCCTTGCCGACCAGCGACAGCTTGCGGAGGATGTCGGTGGTCACGGTGATGATGTGGCAGCCCATCTCGTGCGCCTGGAAGACGTTCAGCAGCTCGCGGGGACTGGCCCAGATGAGCTCGGCGTGCGGCGCCGCCCGCACGATCTCCAGGGCGGCCTTCATGTGCGGCACCGGGTCGCGTCCCGTGTCGGCGATGCGCCCCGCGAACACCGACACGTTCGACGGCGCCCCGCCGCTCAGCGCGTCCACCACCGACCGCACCTGCTCGAGGGTCATCAGGGCGGTGACGTTCAGCTTCACCCCGGCGTGCGACAGCCGGTGG
>CAZLBU010000179.1:5295-6116 GCA_964557815.1 uncultured Bifidobacteriaceae bacterium
GAGTGACCGCCCCGCGACCGGGGCCCGAGGATGTCCATCTCGGGGAACTCGTCGCTGAAGACCTCGAACGAGATGGGGCGATCGGGGATGGCGGCGAGCACCTCCTTCGCGAAGGCGCGATAGTCGGTGACGCCGGCCTTGCGCATGAGCGTCGGGTTGGTGGTGAAGCCCTTGATGTGCGGCTCGCGGTACATCGCGAGCATGCCGGGCAGGTCGGCGCCATCGGCGTAGATCTTCGTTCGGAGGTCGGTCAGCGTCATGTGCGCGTGAGCAGCCAGTCGGCGGCCTCGGCCAGCGAGCCGACGCGGGCATCCGGTTCGTGGGGAACCGGCTCATCGTACCCGTAATCCACGAGGATTGTCACACCGCAGCCCGCGGCGCGTCCCGCCTCCACGTCGCGCCAGCGATCGCCCACCATCGCGCTCGCCGCCATGTCGTACCGCGGCGCCTGCAGCAGCAGCCCGGGCTTCGGCTTCCGGCACGCGCACGCGTCGCCATCGTCATGCGGGCACACGCGGATGTCGTCCAGGCCCAGCTCTGCACGCATGCGCGCGTGAATCGCGTCCACGATCGCCCGGGTCGTCCGCCCGCGCGCGATCTCTGGCTGGTTGGTCACCACGACGAGACCGTACCCGGCGGCGCGAAGGCGCCGCAGCGCCTCCGGCACGCCAGGCAGAATCTGCATGTCCTCCACGGATCCCGGGGAGCGCGGCATCCCGTCCCGTACCTCCGCGCGGTTGATCACCCCGTCACGATCGAGAAACACCGCTCGTCTCATCGCACCTGTTCGCACCCGCCCGCACCTGTTCGCACCCGCCCGC
>CAZLBU010000180.1:0-311 GCA_964557815.1 uncultured Bifidobacteriaceae bacterium
GACAACCAGCGGCTCATCGCCATCCTCCGCCAGCTCCGGGACCAGGGCAATACCGTGCTGGTCGTCGAGCACGACGCCGACATGATCGCGGTGGCGGACCATCTGGTGGACATGGGCCTCGGCGCGGGGGAGCACGGCGGGCGCGTCGTCTACGCCGGCACGCTGGAGGGCATGGCCCAGGAGCCCCGCTCGCTCACCGCGAAGTATTGGCGCGGCGAGCTCTCGATCCCCGTGCCGGTGACGCGCCGGAGGGGCATCCCCCAGCGCATCCGGCTGATCGGCGCGCGCGAGCACAACCTGAAGGGCGTGAA
>CAZLBU010000180.1:389-6093 GCA_964557815.1 uncultured Bifidobacteriaceae bacterium
GCCGCGCTGAAGCGCGCCAAGGGCGACTGGGACCGCAAGGTGGGCGCCCACGACCGGCTCGAAGGCCACGAGTTCGTCACCGACGTCGTCCTGGTGGACCAGACGCCTATCGGCCGCACGCCGCGCTCGAACCCGGTCACCTACCTGAAGGCCTTCGATCCGATCCGCGAGCTCTTCGCCGCCACCAAGGACGCCGTGGCGCGCGGGCTCACCGCCAGCCACTTCTCGTTCAACGTCCCCGGTGGCCGCTGCGAGGCGTGCCAGGGCGAGGGCGAGGTCACGGTCGAGATGCAGTTCCTCGCCGACGTGTTCGTCCCCTGCGAGCAGTGCGAGGGCCGGCGATTCAAGTCGCAGGTGCTCGAGGTCCGGTATCGCGGCAAGAACGTCACCGATGTGCTCGACATGACGGTGCGCGAGGCGCTGGTCTTCTTCACCAACACGCCGAAGGTGCTGCGCAGGCTGCAGGTGCTCGACGAGATTGGCCTCGGCTACCTCCGGCTGGGCCAGCCCGCCACGACGCTCTCGGGCGGCGAGGCGCAACGCATCAAGATTGCCGCACACCTGGCGTCGCACGCCGGCGAGCGGCTGCTCTACATCCTCGACGAGCCCACGACGGGCCTGCACTTCGACGACATCGCCAAGCTGCTGGCCGCCTTCCGCAAGCTGCTCGAGGCCGGGCACACGCTGGCGGTGATCGAGCACAACCTGGACGTCATCAAGACCGCCGACTGGATCATCGACCTCGGCCCCGAGGGCGGCGAGCAGGGCGGGGAAGTGGTCGCGATGGGCACGCCCGAGCAGGTGGCCTACGTCGAGGGGTCGCACACGGGACGCTACCTGCGCCAGATCCTGTCGTCAGGGAAGCTCCTGCAGACGGTGGAGCGATGAGGCGTCGCGCGGCCGTTGCGGTGATCCTGCTGGCCACTGTCTCGTCGCTCCACGCCCAGGCGCCCGACGGCAATGCGATTCTACGCGCGGCCGGCGTGCCGCTCCCGCGCGGCGGCGCCGCCGCCGCCTTCGACGCCGGGCTCACGGGCCCCGAGCCCGTGCCTCCCGGCGCCTTCGCCACGCTCATCGTCGGGATGGGGCCGGTGGGCAACGCCGCACGCGTGCGCAACGCCTATGCGTTTGGCGTGCTGGCCGGTCGATCCGCACGGCACGTGCCGCCCGCCGAGCTGGCTGGTGCGGGCGTGGCCCTCGTGCAGATGCTGGCCTCGGATCACAGGCCGTCGCGCGTGACGGCCAGCCGCGTCGCGGGCTATGTGTTCGCGGCGCCGATCGACGGCCTGCCGCCGCCGATGAGGCCCGCGGGTCTGCTCGAGGGCGTGTTCAACCTGTTCAACTCCGGCAACGAGGCCGAACAGCTGGCGGCCATGGAGGCTATCGGCCTGCTGCGCGAGACGGCCGCCGTGCCCTCCCTGCTCGAACGCTTCAGCCGCGCCCGGGAGCGCCAGCGGCGCCAGGCCGGTGCCGCGCTCGAGGCCCTCGCGCGCATCGGCGATCCCCAGGCGGCCGATCTGGTGCGGTCGCTCGTAGGGGACCCGTGGGCCGATCGCGACGACGCGGCAGGCCTGGTGGCGGCGTTTGCCCGCGAGAAGTACCTGCACGATGGCTCGGTGAAGAGGCTGCAGGAGGCGGCCTCGGATCGCTCGCTGGGCCCGCGAGCCCGAGCCTATCTCGCCGAACTCGGCGTGCCCGTGCCTTGACCCTTCCGCAACGTTTCTACGCCCGTCCCACGCTCGAGGTCGCGCGCGACCTCCTCGGCAAGGTGCTGGTGCACCGCGCGCCCGACGGCGTGGCCGCTGGCGTCATTGTCGAGGTCGAGGCGTACATCGGCGAGGACGACCCCGCGTGCCACGCCGCCGCGGGGCCCACCACGCGCAACGCGCCCCTCTACGGAGCGCCCGGCCGCGCGTACGTCTACTTGAATTACGGCCTGCACTACCTGGTGAACGCCGTGACCGAGCGCGAGGGATTCCCGGCTGCCGTGCTCATCCGTGCGCTCGAGCCGATCGAGGGCCTGGAGCTCATGCAGCGCCGGCGCGGCCGTGCGCCGTGGCGAAAGGGGAAGCCGGACGTGGAAGCGGCCCGCCTGTGTCGGGGCCCCGGGAACCTGTCCACGGCCATGGGCATCGACCTGGCCCTCAATACGAGCGCGCTCTTCGAGCGTCCGTTGACCATCGAGGACCGCGGTGTGGACGTCGGCAACGTCCGCTGGGGACCGCGCATCGGCATCACCAGGGGCGTCGAACACGCATGGCGATGTTGGGTAGAAGGGCACAGGGCGGTGTCCGGGCGATAGTGAGAACCGTGTCGGCTTCCGCCTTCTGCCTTTTTCCTTTTGCCTTCTGCCTTGTTCCTTGTTCAGTTCCCCGATTGCCCGGCCGTGAGCGCGAGCACCGGCTCCGCCTGGCGAGCGGGACCGCTTGTCGGCGTGCCCGCGGCTATCCACAGCATGGCGTAGAGCGCCGCGGTCATCCCGACGGCCCACGCCAGGGCCTTGCGAGTCACGCGCGCTTCGATCGTCTGCATCTCCTACCTCGACCGAGGGCCACACGGCGGGAGGCGCGGTGCGCCGGGGACCTCTGGGTGTATGAGACTAGACGGACGTGCTGAAAGTTTACCCGCGGGTGAGAAAAAACAGTGGTAACCGTGGGAAGGCACGGGCCGGCCCCGGAATCCGGGCATTGGTCCCGCTCTTCATCCCTGCGTTCCTTGCGCCCCGGATCTCATCGTGACTTCAATCTGCTGCACGGGAATGCGCAGGCCGTGCGCGTCGAACGCCTTCTTCACGCGCCGGCGCAGTTCGCGGCCCACTCCCCACTGGCTGAGAGGCGCGGTCTTGATCCGGAAGCGCAGTGAGACGGCCGACGCGCCGAAATCGTCCACCCCCATGACCTCGAGCGGCTCCAGGATGTGGGGCCCCCACGCCGGGTCGCCCTGCATCTCCGCGGCGGTGGCGCGCACCACGTCGATGGCCGCGTCCACGTCGTCGCCGTAGTCGATGCCGATGTCGAGGACGTAGTACGAGAAGTCCTTGCTGCGATTGGCGAGTGTCTTCACCTCGCCGTTGGGAAACACGTGGACCGTGCCTTCCAGGTCCCGCAGCACGATGGTCCTCAGGTTGATCTGCTCGACGGTGCCGCCGGTGCCGTTGACGATGGCCGCATCGCCGACGCGCACCTGGTCCTCGATGATGAGGAAGAAGCCGGAGATGACGTCCTTCACGAGCGTCTGCGCGCCGAAGCCCACGGCGAGGCCGAGGATGCCGGCGCCGGTCAGGACGGGCGTGATGTCCACGTCGAGCGCGCGAAGCACCATCAGCAGGGCGGCGATCCAGATGAGGGCCGAGAGGAAGCGGCTGAACGTGCGGCCGATGGTCTGGGCGCGCTTGCGGCGCTCGATGTCGGCCACGCTGCCGCCGGCGGCCATCTCGTGCTCGGCCCGTGCGATGGTGGACCGCGCCAGGCGCGTCGCGGCCAGGGCCAGCAGCACGATGACGCCTATCCGCAGCCCCGTGCGCGCCACCCATTCGCCGACCCGCTCGCCGCGCAGCTCCACGGGCAGCGCGACGCCGACGAAGGCGAGGGCCGGGAACGCGAGGGCAATGAATGCGATGACGAAGGCGAGCAGCCGGACGAGGCGCACCGGCGCCTTCTGCATCGGGCCGGCGATCGGCGTGCGGCCCTCGACCGACTCGAGCAGGCGCCGCATCACGCCGCCCGCGATGAGTGCCAGCGCCCAGGCGAGGATGGCGGCAAAGGCCAGCGCCGCCATGACCTCGAGGCTGTTGGCGGGAAGCGAGGGGGAGGCAGCCGGCGGCATGGACGCGGGCTGCGCTAGCGGCGTGTCGTCCGGGGCTGCTGGCGCTCGTCTTCCCGTCCCGCATCACCTCGATCCGGGCGGTGCTGCCGATGGCCGTGTCGGCGACGGAGCGCACGAACTGCGAAGGGTTGGCGATGGCCTGCCCGTTCACCGCCTTGACGATGTCGCCAGGACGCAGGCCGGCCTCGTAGGCCGCCGAGCCCCGGGTCATCTGCGTGATGACCACGCCCTCCGTGTCCGGCGCGCGCAGCTCTTCGGCCAGCCGTGTCGTGAGCGGCGAGACCTCGACGTAGCCGATGGATCCGCGTCGCACCTCGCCGTACTGTCTGAGGTCGTCGACGACCCGCCGCACCAGGTTGCTGGGCACGGCGAAGCCGATGCCCTGGTAGCCGCCGCTCTGCGAGAAGATGGCGGTGTTGATGCCGATCAGCTCGCCGCGGCTGTTGATGAGCGCGCCGCCGGAGTTACCCGGGTTGATGGCCGCGTCCGTCTGGATGAAGTCCTCGTAGGTGGCGATGCCCACGCCCGCGCGTCCCAGGGCGCTCACCACCCCGAGCGTGACCGTCTGGTTCAGGGAGAACGGGTTGCCGATGGCCATCACCCACTCGGCCACCTTCAACCTGGACGAGTCGCCCCAGGGCACGACCGGCAGGTTCGTGGCGTCCACTTTCAGCAACGCCAAGTCGGTCCACGAGTCCACGCCGACGATCCTGGCGCGCAACTCCCGGCGGTCGCCGATGGCGACGGTGACCTCGGCATTGTTCTGCCCGACCACGTGGTTGTTCGTGACGACGTAGCCGTCGGCGGAGACGACCACGCCGGAGCCGAGGCTCGACTCGTAGCGGTTGCCGTAACCGAACATGTCGCCTGGATCGCCGCCGAAGAAATACTGGAAGAAAGGGTCGTTGGCGAAGGGCGACGCCCGGCGCCGCACCACCTGGACGGCGGAGATGTTGGTGACCGCCCCCAGTGTGCGCTCGGCCACGCCCGTGAAATCCGGCGTGCCCGCCGGGGGCGCGGCGACCGGCGCAGGCCGCTGCGCCGTGGCGAAGGTGCCCTCGGCTTCGGGCGCCGGGGACTCGACCGCCGGGGGCAGGCCCATCACGGAGTCGCGATCGGCCACGCGGGCCGACAGGGCCAGGCCCGTCACCAGGCCGGTGGCCACCAGCAACACGGATAGGAGAAACCGCTTCGCCATCGGTGCGCCGCGCGGGGCTAGGACACTTCGACCCGGCGCGGGCCGGGCTCGGCAGTCTTGGGGATGACGACGGTCAGGATGCCGTCGGCCAGGTCGGCCGAGATGCGGTCGGCCTCGATCGTGGGCGGCAGGGCGAAAACGCGCGAGAACTCGCCGTGGCCGCGCTCCACCTGGTGATAGTGCTCGCAGGTGATGCGCGCGTCGCGCCGGCCCTGCAGCGTGAGGCGCCCGTCGCGGACGTCCACGCGGATCTGCTCGCGCGTGAGCCCCGGCAGTTCGGCCGTGATGATGAAGGCCTCGGCGGTCTCGCAGAGGTCCACCGCCGGTGCCCAGCCGTGCGATCCCGCGGCGGTCAACCGCTCGATTCGATGCTGGATGGCGATCAGATCCCGGAACGGGTCCCAGCGCGCAAACGCCACAACACCGCATCGTAGCATGGCGCCGCCGGGGCCGAGCCCCCCGGCCCTCCGAGCGGCGGGGAACTGCCGCCGCCCGCGCGCCGCGTGGTACAATTGTCAGGTTCTACTCCTATCCCGAAAGGCATCATGGCAGACACGCTCCTCGCGACGCAGCTCCGGAAGGGCATGATCATCAAGCTCGACAACGAGCTGTACCGGATCCACGATCGCCAGCACGTCACGCCCGGCAATCTCCGTGGGTTCGTTCGCCTGAAGATGCGCA
>CAZLBU010000181.1:0-1926 GCA_964557815.1 uncultured Bifidobacteriaceae bacterium
AAATCGCCCAATGAATCGCTCAATCATCAATCGACAATCGCCAATGGGTGCCGCTCACCTGAGCAGGCGCCAGTCATAGTGCACGGCGGCCCGGCGCACCACCTCCACCATGTCCTCCTCGAGCAGGTAGCCCAGGTCCACGAGCGAGACGGCGGCCAGCGCGATGCGGCCCAGGTAGTCTTCGCGGGTCGCGTAGCGCTCCTCGATCGACGCGCGGCTGTCGCCGGTGCGCACCCGATCCGCCTGTGTCTTCGGCAAGGGAAGGTAGGAGCCAATCTCGCTCGCCAGGCGATCAGGCGCGCCAATCGACGCGTGCCGGTAGTTCCACCCCGTGTGCGTGGCCAGCGGCACTTCGATCTCGGGCAGCCGGATGCCCGCGCGGCTGTTGCCTGCCTCGTCCACCGCGGGCACGAGGCTCGGGAAGGGCTTGCCCAGCCGCGGCGGTTCCACCGAGACGATGCCCTTCGACCACTCGCGTCCGAAGTCGAGCCGATAGGTGGTCATCGGTGAGGTCGGGCGCGGGAAGCCGGGGATGGTCGGCCACCCGGAGGCCTCCACGGTCGTGAGCGTGCCGTCCGCCAGGCGCGGATAGCGGCTCGGCGGTGGCTCCGTGCCTTCCGCCACCCACGTATCGAGCGCGCGGAAGAGCGCCCGAATCACCGGTGTGTAGACCAGCGGGTTCATGTCAGCCTGGCCGACGAAGTCGGAATCCGCGAAGGGCGCCGGCGGAAACATGCCGACGATGTGAGGACCCGAGGCGATGAAGTAGATACGGCTCGTCGGCGGCGGCTCGACGTCGCGCGTGCCGGTCACGTCGGTGTGCGTGAGCGAGCCCGCGCGGTTGAAGTACTCCGAGTCGGTCATCAGGTGGAAGAACTTCGGTACCGTGTTGGTGCGACGGGCGCGCGCGAGCAGGCCGTCGGTGACGCCGGTTTCCGCGTCGGTCTCGTCCGCGTCGGTGAACGGGAACATGTCCACCGGGTACTGGATGTTGAAGTGCTGCAGCTGGTCGCGCGACTGCTGGCCGAAGCGGTGGTTGAACGACCCGCGGCCGGCGCCGCCCACCTGGTCGAACACGCCGTCGAACACCTGGCGGCCCTGCTCGTCCTCGTTGAAGCCCTGGTAGACGAAGTGCCGCAGGAACCGGCCGGTCTGCGACACGCCCCACCCGATGGCGAAGCGCAGCCCCGGCATCGGGTTCCCCGCGGCCTCGTCCGCGTGCTTGAAGAAGCTGATCAGATCGCGCGTGCCCGCGAGGCCGACGCCGACGACCCGGGGATCGCGCGCGCGGTAGACCACGTCGTAGATGCGGCCGGCCTCGAAGCCGCCCTCGAGTGTCACGGTGCCTGTCCCTGTAAAGCGCCAGCGGTTGCGGGGGATCTCCTGGGGCGGGTCCGTGGGCAGCGTGCGCACCAGCATGCGGTGCTCCGCGCTCTCCGGGTCGACGACGGGGTAGGCCTCGTGCCCACGGTCCGCAATCGGCGCTGTCGTCCAGTTCGCACCGGGGATGAAATTCCCGCGGACCCAGCCGGTGATGGCCTGGCCGTTGTCGGTGGCGATGGGGATGTCCATCCGCATGCGGCCCGCGGGCACGTCCCATTGCCATCCCATCCAGAGCAGCGTGAAGCCCTGGCGCATCAGCGCACCGTCGCCGAATTCGGGTTCGGCCGCGGGATCGGGAGAGGCCGTCGCGCGCTGGAAGACCGGCAGGATGCGCTTGGTGCCGCGATTGCCGGCCTCGTAGAACAGCCGGCCGTTGCCGCGCCGGGGATCCACCGGCTTGAGGAGGTAGAAGTCCGCCGAGAACTCGACGAGGCCGCGTGCATTGCGTGGGGCGCGGGAGAGGTCGACGATCCCCTGGTTGGCGGCGAGCGCCGGGTCGAGCGCGAAGTGGACCTTGCCCACCAGCTTCTCGTAGGGGCCTGC
>CAZLBU010000181.1:1936-6034 GCA_964557815.1 uncultured Bifidobacteriaceae bacterium
CTGACCGGCAGGCTGAACCCGACGCCGGCAGCGGCGCCGAAGGACCGGCCCGACAGGACCACCTCACGGCGTTGGATCTCGAGGCGGGTGACACCGGCGTCGGCGTCGAGGGGCCAGAGGCACGCGGCCGCCAGGGCGGCGAGCAGGCAGGGGAAGCGCATGGCCCGGGATGATAGCGCGGGCTTGACGGTCGGCGCCGGCGGGCGCTACTGTAAGTAAGCGCTTACTTATGACTATCGACGCACCTGCTCCTGCCGGCCGGTTGCCGGCCGACGAGCGGCGCCAGCAGCTCATCGACACGGCCACCCGCCTCTTCGCCCAACGCGGCTTCAGCGGCACCACCACGCGCCAGATCGCGCGCGCGGCCGGCGTCAACGAGGCCATCATCTTCCGCTTCTTCCCGCACAAGGACGACCTCTACGCGGCCATCCTGGAGCAGAAGTCCGCCGAGGCGCGCTCGGACGCTCTCATCGGTGCCCTCCGCGACCTCGCCGCGAAAGGCGACGACGCCGGCGTCATCCGCACCATCGTCAGCTGCGTCATCGAGCACCATCGCCAGGACCCCGAGTTCCTGCGCCTCATGCTGCACTCGAGCCTCGAGGACCACTCGTTCGCGCGCCAGTACCGTGAACGCCACTTCGCCCCGTTTCTCCGCTTCCTCTTCGAGTACGTCCGTACGCGCCAGCAGCAGGGGCGCTTTCAAGCCGGTCCTCCCGAGCCGCTCGTGCGCGCCATCATCGGCATCCCCGCTCATCACGGTCTCAGCGAGACCCTGATGCCCGAAACCGGCGCCGGCCACGGCGATGTCGTCGAGAGCTACACCACGTTCATCCTGAAGGGCCTCGCCGTGGGCCCCGCACCAACTTCGCGCTCAGCCGGAGAACACCCGTGACCAGGCCCTCTCGTTTCCCACTGGCCCTGCTGGCCCTGCTGGCCCTGGCGGCGACCGTGACTCTTGCCGCGTGCGGCACGTCGCGCGAGCCGTCGGGCGCGGTCGAGGCCGCGTCGCCGGGCACGCCCGGCCATCCCATCGAGGTCACGACGATGGCCGTCGTCGAGCGCGACGTGCCGCTGGTGGTCCAGGCCACCGGCGCCTTCGTCGCCGACGAGGTCTCGAACGTCGCGCCCGAGATGGCGGGCATCGTGGCGGCCACCCCGGTGGACATCGGCGACCGGGTCGCGGCCGGCGCGGTCATCGCGCGCCTCAAGCACGAGGATGCGACCCTTCGCCTCGAGCAGGCCCGTGCGGGGCTGCTCCAGGCCGAGGCTGCGGCCGCGCAGGCGCGCGAGCGGTACAACCTGGCTCGCGCCAACGCCGCCCGCTACGACGCGCTCGTCGCCACCGGCGATGTCTCGCGCACGCTGCAGGAGCAGGCCGCGACGGAGGCCGCCACGACCAAGCAGGGCGTCTTCACGGCCGAGGCCGCCATCGCCGATGCGCGGTCGCGCGTCGCCCTGGCGCAGAAGGCCCTGGACGACACCGTGATCCGCGCGCCCTTCGCCGGCTTCATCACCGAGCGGCCGGCGGCGGTGGGCGAGTACGTCTCGACGAGCTCCACGGTGGCCACCGTGATGAAGCTCGATCCGATCCGGCTCCGCCTGCAGGTGCCGGAGCTCGAGGCCTCGCGCCTGCAGGTGGGACAGGCGGTGCGTGCCACGGTGGAGGCGCTGGACAACCGGCAGTTCGACGGCAAGGTGACGGCCATCAACCCCGCGATCGACCCGGCGACGCGCGCCACCATCGTCGAGGCCATGATTGCGAACCCCGGGGGGGCCATCCGGAGCGGGATGTTCGCCACGGCGCAGGTGTCGCTGGGCACGACCGAGCGAGGCCTCTTCGTGCCGCGCGCGGCGGTGGTGGACGACCCCAACACCAACTCGTTCAGGGCCTTCACCGTGTCCGAGGGGACCGCGCGCCTGCGAATCGTGCAGCCGGCCGTCCAGCCCGACGGCCAGGTGCGGATGCTCTCGGGCGTGGCCGCCGGCGACCAGGTCATCGTCGGCGGGCTGGAGCAGCTCTTCGACGGGGCCGCCGTGCGGCCCGTGTCCCGGTAACGCGCCATGCAGAAGCTCGCTGAAATCTGCGTCCGCCGCCCCGTCTTCGCCACCATGCTGATGCTGGCGCTGACGGTGGTCGGCGCCTTCTCGGTCCGCACGCTGGGCGTCGACCGGTTCCCGAACGTCGACCTCCCCATTGTCAGCGTCATCACCACCAATCCGGGCGCGGCGCCCGAGCAGATCGAGACCGAGATCACCGAGGTCATCGAGGGCGCGGTCAACACCATCTCGGGCATCGACGAGCTGCGCTCGACCTCGCTCGAGAGCATGTCGATGGTGAACATCACCTTCGAGATGTCCAAGGACGTGGACGTGGCAGCGCAGGAGGTGCGCGACAAGGTGAACCTGGTCCTCGCGCAGCTGCCCGAGACGGCCGAGCCGCCCATCGTCCAGAAGCTGGATCCGGACGCGGCGCCCATCCTGATGTACGCGGTGGGCGCGCCGCGCGGCTCCATCGAGGTGAACACGATCGTCGAGAACGTGCTCAAGGAGCGGCTCGAGTCGATCAACGGCGTGGGCGAAGTGATCATCTACGGCGGCCGCCGCCGGGAGATCCACGTCTCGGTCAACCCCGATCGGCTGCGCGCCTACAACCTCACGGTGGGCGACGTGGCACTGCCCGGCGGAAGGGTCGAGGCGGGCGAGCGCGAGGTCACGGTCCGCACGCTCGGCCGCCTCGTGGACGCCGCGCAGTTCGCCAACGTGACCATCAGGACCCAGGACGCCTATCCGATCCGGATCCGGGACGTCGGCACGGTGGAGGACGCCGGCGAGGAGCCGCGCTCGGCGGCCATGCTGGACGGCAAGCCCGCCGTGGTGGTGGCCGTCCGCAAGCAGTCGGGCACGAACACGGCGGCGGTTGCGGCGGCGGTCAAGGAGCGCATGACGGAGATCCAGGCGCTCCTGCCCGGCGACTTCTCCATCAGCCTGATCCGCGACCAGTCGGAGTTCATCAACCACTCGCTGGCGGCCATCGAGGAGCACCTCATCCTCGGCGGCATCTTCGCGGCCGTCGTGGTGCTGGTCTTCCTGGGCAACCTCCGGTCCACCATCATCGCCGCCATCGCCATCCCCGTGTCCATCGTCGGCGCCTTCGCGCTGATGGCGGTGCTCGGCTACACCCTCAACCAGATGACGATGCTGGCGTTGACGCTCATGGTGGGCGTGGTCATCGACGACGCCATCGTGGTGCTGGAGAACATCTACCGGTTCGTGGAGGAGAAGGGCATGTCGCCCTTCCAGGCGGCCATCGAGGGCACGCGCGAGATCGGGCTGGCCGTGATGGCCACGACGCTGTCGCTGCTGGCGGTGTTCGTGCCCGTGGGCTTCATGAGCGGCATCGTCGGCCGCTTCATGTCGTCGTTCGGCCTGACGGCGGCCGCGGCCATCGCCATCAGCCTCCTGGTCTCGTTCACGCTGACGCCGATGCTGGCGGCGCGGTGGATCAAGCCGCACACGGGCACGGGCGGTGATGGGAGCCACTCGACGAAGGACTCGTGGTGGTACCGTCCCATCGATCGCGGCTACACGGGAATGCTGACGTGGTCGATGGCGCATCGCTGGGCCATCGTCGGCATCTCGATCGCGACGGTGATCTCCATCGTGCCGCTGGCGATGATGGCCGGCATCAACTTCATTCCCGAGGAAGACGAGTCGCAGTTCGAGATCACGCTGCGCGCGCCGGAGGGCACCAGCCTCGCGGCCACGCAATCGGTGATGGAGCGCATCGCCCGGGACATCCGGCAGCTGCCGGGTGTGCAGAACACCCTGAGCATCGCGGGCTTCGGCACCCAGCAGGTGGTGAACAGCGGCACGACGTTCGTGCGCCTGGTGCCCATCGAGGACCGCGAGCACTCCCAGACAGAGCTCATCCGTCAGGCGCGCGAGATCGTGGCCGCCTACCCGAAGGACCTCACGACCTCGGTGCAGCCGGTGGCGGCCATCGGCGGAGGCGGCTTCCGCAACGCCGCGGTGCAGTACGTGCTCTCTGGCCCGGAGATCTCGAAGCTGGACGAGTACTCGTCGAAGCTGATGGACACG
>CAZLBU010000182.1:0-1005 GCA_964557815.1 uncultured Bifidobacteriaceae bacterium
GGAAGGGAGGCGGCCGCCACCGGAATGCCGGCCGCCGGCGCGGGCGCGACCGGCTGGACCTGCACGCCCTTCTGAGCCGAGTTGCCTGCGCAACCCGTCAGCAGCAGCGCGGTGAACGCGCACCCGAGCGATCGCTGAAGAATCTGGCTGGCCATTCCACCCCGACTGTCGAAGTCGCGAGCGTAGCACGGCCCTTTCGGTGGGTCAACCCACGCGCTATCAAGCCTTTACAAACGCCATCCTTCCCAGGTGAACACCCGGGCCGCCTCGCCCGCGTCCCGCGCAGCCGGCGTGATGATCGTGCGCTCGCCGACGAGGATCTTCCGGCCTTCCCTGATGGCCGCCCGGACATCGTCTTCGCAGACAAACGGGACGGGTGCGGCGAGCGGCTGGGGGATTGGCGGGGCTGGCGGCGGTGTGAGCCCGGCGACCGACGAACCCGAGGTGGCGGAGCCGGCGCCCGATCCGCCTTCCGGCCGTGCCACACCCCTCGCCGCCAGGAACTGGTCGATGCGGGACGAGAGTGTCGCGGCCGAGACGGGCTCCGGCGTGGGCCTGGCTGGCGGCCTCGGCAGGGGGGGCTGGCTCGCGGTGGCGGCGTTGCCCGCCGGGCTGCCCGAGGCGGCAGGGGGCTCGGCGGGAAGACCGGCGACGGGCCTTGGGGGCCCGTTCGTGGCGACCTCCCGGATACCGTAGGCGACTCGCTTGATGTTCAGCAGGTGCCGCGGCGTGATGTTGTCCGAGGTGATGTTCCCGCCGAACCCGCCACACCCCAGGGTCATCGCCGGGTCGAGCCCGGTCGTCAGCCCGATTGATCCGTGCGTCGTCGGCGTGTTGACGACAATGCGGAAGGCGGGCTTGTGGAGCCCGAACTCCAGGACGACCGCCTCGTTGCGGGAGTGAATGGACATGGTGTGACCCATGCCGCCGTAGCGCAGGATCTGCTTGCAGCGTTCGCATCCCTCGCGCCAGTCGCTGACCACGTAGTAGGAGAGGACCGGGCAC
>CAZLBU010000182.1:1019-4754 GCA_964557815.1 uncultured Bifidobacteriaceae bacterium
GAAGTCGCGGCCGACGCCCGCCAGCTCGACCAGGAGAGCCCGCGTGCCTGGAGGCACGACGGCGCCCAGCTTTTCCGCGATGGAGGCCGCCGACTTGCCGACCAGGGCCGGGTTGGGCAGGCGCTGCGGCGTGATGAGCAGCTTCGCGAGGGCCTCGCCCTGGGCGGCGGACAGGAAGTGCCCCCCGTGGGCGGCGAAGGCCCGTCGCGCCTCCTCGTCGATCGCGCGATCGACGACGACCGAGTTGGGCGAGGAACAGAGGACGCCGTTGTCGAAGCTCTTCCCCGTGACAATGTCGCGAGCAGCCTTCGAGACGTCCGCCGACGACTCGATGTAGCAGGGCGCATTGCCCGGGCCGACACCGTACGCGGGCTTGCCGGCGCTGTAGGCCGCGCGCACCAGCCCCATGCCACCGGTGGCCAGGATGACCGAGACCTCGCGAGCCTTCATGAGCTCCTGGGTGCCTTCGAGCGTGACCGTCGTCATCCAGCCGATGGCGCCATCGGGCAGGCCGGCACGCCTGGCGGCCTCGTGCATGATCTCCGCGGTGCGCGTGATGCAGCGCGCCGCGGAGGGGTGCGGGCTCAGCACGACCGCGCACCGGGCCTTGATCGAGATGAGCAGCTTGTAGATGGCCGTGGACGTCGGGTTGGTGGACGGCACGATGGCGGCCACCACGCCGAAGGGCTCGGCAATCTCGACGATCTTCTTCGCCTCGTCGCGCCGGATCACCCCGACGGTGGCCATCGGCCTGATGAAAGCGTGGACCTGCTCGGAGGCGAAGAGGTTTTTCTGGACCTTGTCGGCGACGACACCGTAGCCGGTCTCTTCGACGGCCAGCCGTGCCAGGGCGTCGGCATGGGGCGTGACGGCGGCCGCCATGGCATCGACGATGGCGTCGATCTGCGCCTGGGAATACTCCGCGAGGAGAGCCTGCGCGGCCCGCGCGCGGCGGGCGAGCGCACGCGCCTCGGCGATGGAGGCGAGGTCCTTGTCGGTCTGTGCCGGAGCCCCGGTGGCCACGCGCTATCCCTTCGGCAGGATGCGTTCGACCTCGGCGTGCGGGCGGGGGATGACGTGCACCGAGATGAGCTCGCCCACGCGGCGCGCGGCGGCGGCGCCTGCGTCGGTGGCGGCCTTCACGGCGCCCACGTCGCCCCGCACCAGCACGGTCACGTAGCCGGCGCCGATGTACTCGGTGCCCACGAGCACGACGTTGGCGGCCTTCACCATGGCATCGGCCGCCTCGACCGAGCCGATGAACCCGCGTGTTTCCACCATGCCGAGCGCGTCGCGTGTGATGTCCATCGAGTGACCCGCATGATATTCTCGATACGTTCGCCATGCAACGAAGACAGCCGCTTCCGCTCGGCGCGTGGGCGATCGTCGCGATCGCCGTGGCCACCGCCGCGTGCACGGGCGGCGCCGACAACGCGCCGGCGGTGGGCCGTCTGGACGTCTCGCTCTCCCGCCCGCGGGTGGCACTCGGCAGCCCGGTCGAAGTCACCTATACGTTCACCGTGGCGCCCGACGCCCCCGCCCTTGGCTCGCGCAAGGTGTTCGCGCACTTCCTCGACGCCAACGACGAGTTGATGTGGGCAGACGACCACGACCCGCCCACGCCGACGGCCGAATGGAAACCGGGCCGGACCATTCAGTACACGCGTACCCTGTTCGTCGGGCGGCATCCCTACGTCGGCGCGGCGAGCGTGGTGGCCGGCCTCTACTCGCCCGAATCCGGCGAGCGCCTGAAGCTCTCCAACGAGGATCGCGGCGACCGCTCGTATGTCGTGGCCAGCTTCGAGCTCCTTCCGCAGACGGAGAATGTCTTCGTCGTCTTCAAGGACGGATGGCACCCGACCGAAACCGTGACCGAAGGCGCGTCGCGCGTGGAATGGCAGTGGACGAAGAAGGAGGCTACCGTGGCGTTCCGGAACCCGGCGCGCGACGTCGTCCTCTACGTCCAGGCCGACAACCCGAGCGGCAGCGCCAACGCCGCGCAGCAGTTGGAAGTCCGCCTGGGCGACCAGGTACTGGGCACCGTGCCGCTCCGCCGCGAGGGTCCGATGGTGCAGAAGGTCCCCATCACCGCCGCCCAGATGGGATCGGCGGACATGGTGGAACTGCGCTTCATCGCCGATAAGACCTTCGTCCCGGCGCTCGAGCCCGGAGGGGCGGCGGGCGACTCCCGCGAGTTGGGAGGCCGGGTGTTCTACGCCGCCGTGCAGTAGAGAAGGCGGAAGACAAGGCAAAAGGCAGAAGGCAAAAGGCAGAAGGCAAAAGGCAGAAGGCAAAAGGCAGATGCGGGTGCTCGAGAAGCATTGCGACGGACCGGACCGGGTGAACGTGCGCACGCCGCTCGCCCGACTCCCGCTTTGCCTTGTGCCTCTTGTCTTCTGCCTTCTCGCCGTTCCGACGGCGGCGTTCGCCGACATCGTCGTGTTCACGACGGGGCGCACGATGTCGGTGGCGGCGACGCGGATCGATGGCGACCGGCTCACCGTGACGCTGCGCGAAGGGGGAGAGGCGAGCTTCCCGACGGGCCTGGTCGCGCGTGTGGATCCAGACGAGGTGCCGTACCCGGTGCCGGCCGCGCCGACGCCAGTCGAGGCGGCGCCCGTTGCGCCCCTCGGGGTTTCCGACACCGTCCTCGCCTCGAGGCCGTTTGCCGACATCATCGCCACCGCGGCGGCCGCGCATGGCGTGGATGCCCGCATCGTGCACGCCGTGATCGAAGCGGAGTCGAACTACCAGCCGCGCGCGCGGTCGCGAAAAGGGGCGAAGGGCCTCATGCAGCTGATGCCGGCCACGGCCCGGCAGTACGCGGTGCGCGACCCTTACGATCCGAGAACGAACGTCGAAGCGGGGGTCCGCCACCTGAAGGATCTGCTCAGCCGCTTCGACCTCGGCCTGGCGCTGGCGGCCTACAACGCCGGTGAAGGTACGGTTCGCCGGTACGGCGGTGTGCCGCCGTTCGCCGAGACGCGCAGCTACGTCGCCCGCATTCTCCAGCGGGTGCGCCGATAGCAGGGCCTTTCGGCGCGGGCGGATGGGGGCAGGTCTCGACTTTCCTTGCCCCGGCTCGGTCTAACCTGATGGGCCCGGGCGGCGTGGTTTCGCCCGTTTTCGTGTAACATCTTGTAGGACAACCTTTTAGGGATGGAGTTCCGCTGCCGCCTCGGCACCCCGTCGGGCGAGATCATCGAGGGCGTCTACGTCGCCCAAAGCGAGGCCGCGCTGCGCCGCGAGCTGGAGGAGAAGGGGCTGCACGTCCTGTCGCTCCGGGAGCGCGGAGCGCTCATCGGCCTGTCCTTCGGCGGGCGCCGCCACAAGATCGCGCGGCACGAGTTCCTGGTCTTCAACCAGGAGCTGGCCACGCTGCTCAAGGCCGGCATGCCGCTGGTTCAGTCGCTGGATATCCTGCGGATGAGGCTGTCGAACCCCGTGTTCAAGGCCGTGCTGGACGATGTGCACGAAAAGGTGCGCGGAGGCACGGCCCTCTCGGACGCGTTCATCGCCCACGGGGAGCACTTTCCCAGCGTCTACACCGCGTCGCTGATGGCGGGGGAGCGGTCGGGCAACCTCGACGCGGTGCTGCGCCGCTACGTGGCCTACACCAAGGTCATCGATACCGTGCGCACGAAATCCATCTCGGCGCTCGTGTACCCGGCCATCCTGATCGCGCTGGCCCTCGTGCTGGTGGGGATCATCGTGATCAAGGTGGTGCCCACCTTC
>CAZLBU010000182.1:4764-5298 GCA_964557815.1 uncultured Bifidobacteriaceae bacterium
TCTCGGACTTCTACAGCAGCTTCGGCGCGCAGTTGCCCGTGTCGACCCGCATCATCGTGGCCGTGTCCGATGTCGTGCGCGCGCAGATGTGGCCCCTGCTGGGGGCGCTGGTGATCGGCGCCTTCGCGTTCCGGGCGTGGCTGAAGAGCCCGGGACAGAAGGCCCGCTTCGACCGGATCGTGCTGCGTCTGCCGGGTATCGGGACGAGCATGCACAAGTTCGCCACGTCGCAGCTGGCGCGGACGCTCGCCACCCTGCTCGGGGGCGGCATCCCGCTGGTGAACGCGCTCGACATCGCGTCGAAATCCACGGGCAACCGGCACATGGGCCGGGAGCTCGAGCTGGTGGCGCAGAAGGTCCGCGAAGGGCAGGGTTTCGCGAGCACGCTGCTCGAGCGGCGGACCGTGCCGGACGTCGCCATCAAGATGATCGAGGTCGGCGAGAGCACCGGGGCGCTCCAGGAGATGCTCAACAGCCTGGCGGACTTCTACGACGAGGAGATTGAAACCGAGGTGAGCCGGTTCGTCACGCTCA
>CAZLBU010000182.1:5308-6032 GCA_964557815.1 uncultured Bifidobacteriaceae bacterium
GGGCGTCGTGATCGCGGCCATCGTGCTGGCGCTCTACATGCCGCTCTTCCAGCTCACCTCCGTCCTGGGCGGCCGCTGATGGACGTCACCCGGCATCCCGACACCGACGCGCTGGACCCCGAGACGCTCATCGAGGAGCCCGCCGAGTCGGCCGCGGCCCTGGCGGCGCGCAGGGCGGAGACCGAGCAGGCCCGCCGGCTGGCGGAGCGCTACCGGCTCGAGTTCCTCGACATGGCGGACTTCCGAATCGACCAGGAACTGTTCCGGTCGATTCCGGCCGACCTCATGCTGCGCTACGGGTTCGTGCCGAGCCGGCGCGAGGGCAAGGCCATGGTGATCGTGGTCTCGGACCCGACCGACCTGCCGATGATCGACGAGTTGAGCGTGCTGCTCGGCACGCCGATCAAGGTGATGGTGGGCGCGCGCTCGGCCATCGAGTCGATCCTGAAGAAGAGCGAGAGCTCGCAGCGGCTGCTGGACGAGGCGACCGAGGAGTTCCAGATCCAGGTGCTGCGCGAGGACGAGGGCGGGGACGAGAACCTCAGCCTCGAGCGCCTGACGAGCGACGACAGCCCCATCATCAAGCTGGTGCACCGGACGATCTTCACGGCCATCCAGCGCCGGGCGAGCGACATCCACATCGAGACGCAGGACGACGCGGTGCACGTGAAGTACCGGGTGGACGGCGTGCTGCAGCCGGCGATGCGGCCGATCGCGAAGCGCT
>CAZLBU010000183.1:0-6009 GCA_964557815.1 uncultured Bifidobacteriaceae bacterium
GAGGGTCAGCCTCGTCGAGGTCGGGCCGCGTGACGGACTGCAGAACGAGCGCGGCGTCGTGCCCACGACCGCGAAGATCGCGTTCGTCGACGCCCTTTCGGCCGCCGGCCACGAGGTCATCGAGGTGTCGGCGTTCGTCTCGCCGAAATGGGTGCCGCAGATGGCCGACGCGGCCGAGGTGTTCGCCGGCATCACCCGGCGTCCCGGGACGCGCTACACGGCGCTCGTGCCGAACCTCGCCGGCCTGGCGCGGGCGCGCGACGCGGGCGTCACGGAGATTGCCATCTTCGCGGCGGCATCCGAGACGTTCAGCCAGCGCAACATCAACCAGACCATCGAGCAGTCGATCGCGACCTACAAGGCGGTCTGCGACGAGGCCCTCGCCACGGGGATGCGCGTGCGCGGGTACTTGTCGACGTGCTTCGGCTGCCCGTTCGAGGGACATGTCCCGCCGGCCCGCGTCGCTGAGGTCGCTCAGCGGTTGCTGGACCTGGGCGTCTTCGAGGTAGCCATCAGCGACACCATCGGCGTGGCCCACCCCGGGCAGATCGCCCAGGTGCTCGACGCCGTCACCGCGCGCGTGCCACTGGCGCAAGTCGCGCTCCACCTGCACGACACTCGCGGCACGGCGCTCGCCAACGTTCTGGCCGGCCTGCAGCACGGCGTCACCACGTTCGACAGCGCCGCCGGCGGCCTGGGCGGCTGCCCGTATGCGCCTGGCGCCTCCGGGAACCTCGCCACCGAGGACCTGCTCTACATGCTGCACGGCATGGGGATCGAGACAGGGGTCTCGCTGGAAGGCGTCGTGGCCGCCTCACGAACGCTGAGCCCCTCGATTGACCACGCGCTGCCGTCGCGATACCTGCAGGCAACCCAGACGGCACCCAGATAGCGCAGATGAAAAAGCCGCAGATGACGCAGATTTCTCAGGTCAGGGGAATGCCGGCAGAAAGGGACTTCACGCGCCCCACCGGGCACCGGCCCCCTGCGTCGGTGCCATCTGCGTCATCTGCGGCTCCCGTGCCATCTGGGTCACCTGCGGATTCTGGGTCGTCTGTGTCATCTGCGGCCCAGGCTCGGCGTCCGCTCCCTGTGTCCCGGCGCGAGTTCGTAGCATCGGCGTCCGCGGCCCTGGCGGGGCTGGCGCTGCCTGGCGAGGCTGCCTCCCAACCGGCGCGCCCGGCCGGCCGGCCCCGCGCGCACGAATTCGTGTTCGCCCGCCTGCGCTACGACTCCGGCGACTGGGACTACAACCCGAAGGTCGCGGCCAACGTGCTCAACTCGGTGGTCGAGTACACGAACATCCCCGTGTACCCGGAAGAGGTGGTGATCACGGCGGACTCGGAGGAGCTCGGCGGGTTCCCGTTCCTCTTCATGACCGGCCACAAGCTGGTGCGCTTCAGCGACAAGGAGCGGGAGCGGCTGCGGCAGTACGTCGAGCAGGGCGGGCTGCTCTTCTCGGACGACTGCAATCACGACATCGCCGGGCTCTACGCCACGTCGTTCGAAGCGGAGATGCGTCGCATCTTCCCGGGCCCGGAGACACTCGCAAAGCTGTCGAACGTCCACCATCTCTATCGGGCCTTCTTCACCTTCCCCGAAGGGCCGCCGCAAACCGCGCACGAGCTGAACGGCTGGGGCGACGACCTGGTGCACGACTACCTTCGCGGCGTCGAGCACCAGGGCCGCCTAGGCGTGATCTACTCGAACAAGGACTACGGCTGCGAGTGGGACTACGACTGGCGGAACAAGCGTTTTCAGCGCGACGACAACACCAAGTTCGCCGTCAACATCGTGACGTACGCGCTGACGGCGTGAGGGCCCTCGGTGGGCCTCGCGGTTGCGACCCTCGGTGGGCGGCCCTGCAGGCCGCAGGCGCGCCTCTGGCGCGTAGGCCTTTACCGAGCCGGCAGAGCCGGCGAGGCCCTTGTCGAGCCGCCAAAGCGGCGAGGCCCACGGCGAGGGCGTCAGAAGCGTCGCCTGCCCTGAGGTCGACGGCGCCAGCCTCAGATGCGCTGCCGGCTCTGAGGCCCAAGGCGCGGGCGTCAGCCGCGCCGCCTGTCCGGAGGCCCGCAGCGCCAAGCTCTGCCCACCGCGCAGCCCAGCCCACGACATAAAGGTGCCAGCCCACCGCGCGCCGCGGCCTCTACGCCCCGCAGTTCGGCGCCGTGAAGGTCAGCTCGAAGGGCATCGCGAACCGCCCTTCGTTGCTGCTGTTGTTCTTCCCCTTGAGCACGGCCCAACTACCTTCAACTACCTTCTCGGCGCGTCGCTGATCGTCCCCGGCGACGGGGGCGTCGCGTGGAGCGTGACGGAGCGCGCCCGCAGCACCGATCAGTTGCTGGAGGCGGTGCGGCGCGTCTCCAATCGGCTGCGGACCGGCCTCGGCGAGTCGCCCGCCGCCATGCGTTCGGCCCGGCCGCTCGCGCCAGCGACGACCTCGTCGCTCCGCGCGCTGCAACTCTACTCGCAGGCCGTTGCACTGCTCGACGCCGAGGTCGGTCCTCGGGGCCCCCTCGACGAAAACGTCGCGGCGGGCCGAAACCCGGCCGTGGCGGCGGCGCTTCTTGCGGAGGCGCTCTCGTTCGACCCGGAGTTCTCGCTGGCGCACCTGGCTCGGGCGGCGGCGCTCACCGATGCCACGGTCTGGGATGACCGGGCAGAGGAAGTGGCCCACCTCGACCGCGCCGAGCAGACCGCTGACCGGTCGGCGGACACCGAACGGCTGTTCATACAGGGCAGGGTCGCCTTCATGCGGGCCTCGTATGCAGGGCCCCGCGAGTCAGCGGCCCTGCTGCGGGAGGCCGCCGCGAGGTTCGAGGCGTGGGCCAGACTGCAACCGGACCACCTCGGCGTTCTTGTCAACCTGTCCATCATCTACCGTCGGCAAGCGCGAGGGCCGGAGTCCTGGGCCTTGTTCGAGCGCATCGCGGACCTGCGGCCGAACAACGCCGGCGCCCAGGTTATGGCGGCCCAGGCGCGCATCGAGCGCGGCGACCTCGACGGGGCCCGAGTCCTCGTCGAGCGCGTGCAACTGATGGACCAGACCGCACTCCGGCCGTTCCAGTCGATCTGGCTCGCGTTGTTCCCTGCGCACGAGGCCTGGCTGCGAAACGACGTCGCGGAGGCACTGCGCCTCACCGACGAGGTGGCAGCCACGACGGACATCGACGAGCAGACCGAGCTCCACCTCTTCAGCTTTCACGTGATCAGTATGTACGCCACGCTCGGACGGCTGGACCAGGCCGAACGATTCCTCGCGACCCAGCGCGAAGGACCCGATCACGACTTCCGGCGCGCGACCATCATTGCCCAGCGACAAGATCCGAGTGCGCTCGGCCGGTTCCTTCGAGCGCGCTTCGCCGACATGGCGACGATGGGCGTGCGAGTGGGATCGTTCTGGGTGGAGGCGGGCCTGCTCGCACAGGCACGTGAGGCCGCGGCCCGCGTTCCGATCCCGCTATATCTGGGCCAGGTGGCGCTCACGGATCGCCGCTACGACGAGGCCATTGGCCACTTTTCACAGGTGCTCCGCAGCGAAGCGGCCTTCGGCAGCCCGCCAGCTGGCGAACGCGCTGATGGCTGTCGGCCGGACCCACGAGGCTGTCGCTGCGCTCGAACAGGCGCCCCGCCTGCGGACCATTGTCGGCCCGTCCAGCGGCTACGAATGGCTAAAGCTGCGGGAGCGCGTCGCTCAGCTCTATCGCGACACCGGCCGTGAGGCAGACGCCGCCGCCATCGAGGCCGAGCTCGAAGTGCTGCTCGCCGTTGCCGACGACGACCACCCCATCAAGCGGCGCCTAGCGGGAGCGGCCGCGGCGCGCGCCGCCGCGGGCCGGCCGTAGGGCCCTTCGGTGGGCCTCACGGCTGCGCCAGTCGGCGGGCGGCCCTTCGGGCCGCAGGCGCGCCTCCGGCGCGTAGGATTCTGCTGAAACGGGAGAGCCCGCGAGGTCCTTTGCGAGGCGCGGAAGCGGCAGAAGCCCTACCGAGCCGCGAAAGCGGCGAGGCCAGTACCGGGACGGCAAAACCGGCGAGGCCCTCCGCGCGAAGCGCCGCCCACCCCGAGGCCTACGGAGCGGCGCACGCCGCTCCGCCTACGAGTACGCCGCCCCCACCATGATGCGCCGGATGCGGCACCACGGCGAGCCGTGCGACGGGTGGTTGATCTGCACTGGCTGCCCCTTGGCATCGCCCGTCGTGCCGAACATCTCCCAGTGGTCGGGTCCCGTGATGGCGTCCAGGTTCTGCCAGAAGTCGGTCGTGATGGCGTTGTAGGTGACGTCGCTCACCATCCGCGTCTTCTTGCCGTTCTTGATCTCCCAGAACACGTCGCCGCCGAACTGGCCGTTGAAGCGCTGTTGATCGATGGAGTAGCTCCCCCGGCCGTCGATGAGGACCCCGTCCTTCGTGTCGGCGATGATCTCCTCGGGCGTGGGCGACCCCGGCGGGCCGGCATCGACGTGAACGTTCGGCATCCGCAGGAACGGGTAGTTCCGCCACGACGTGGCGAACGTGCAGCCGCGAGACTCCTTCTCCCCGATGTAATGCGCCGTCTCGCGGTTGGTCTGCAACCCCACCAGCCGGCCCTCGCGCACGAGCGGCCAGGACTGCGACTTCACGCCGTCATCGTCGTAGCCCACCGTGCACATCCCGCCCGCCATGGTCCGGTCGGCCGTCACGTTGAACAGCTTCGAGCCCATGATGCGCTTGCCGATGTCGTCCATCTTCACGAAGCTGGTGCCGGCGTAGTTGGCCTCGTAGCCGACCACCCGGTCCAGCTCGGTCGGGTGCGCGACGATCTCGTGGATGGTGAGCATCGCGTGGTTGGGGGTCATGATGATGTCTTTCAGACCCACGCCCACCGGCGGCGCCATGCAGTGCTCGATGGCCTCCGCGCAGATGCGCTCCACGTTCTCCAGCATCCTGCCCTCGGTCACCACCTCGTATCCGGCGGTTCGTGGGGCCACGGTGAACGTGCGCGACTTGAACTTGCCGTCCTTCCGGGCCGACACGGTGAAGCCCGGCGCCGTCCGCCACAGCTCCTGCTCGATGTACGACCCCTCGGAGGTGGCCAGGTACTTCCACTCGTAGTCGAAGGCCATGGACGACTGCACGCGGATGACGTCAGGGACCTTCAGCGCCGCCTCGTTGATCTTCATGAGGAACGCGACCTTGTCGTCCAGGGGCACGTCATCGGGCTTCACTTTCACCGGGACCGCCCAGTAATCCGTGTAGGCTGGCACGGGCGCCAGCTTCACCTCGAAACGCCGGCTCACCGCACTGGCCTTTGCCACCTCGGCGGCCTGCGCCGTGATCTTCCGGATCTCATCCTCGGTGACGATGGGGCTGCTGGCGAAGCCCCAGACGCCGCTGTGGATGACGCGGACGCCGAAGCCCGCGCTCTCCTCTCGCCCGCGGCCGCCGAAGCCGAAAGAGTCGGTCACGATGCGGTCGCGGACGGCGACGCTGTCGTTCACGTTGCGCGTGAACCGGATGTCGGCATAGGTGCACCCCAGGCGCTTCGCTTCGCCCAGCGCGATGTCCGACAGGCCCTTGAACCGGGACTGCAGCACCTGCCCGCGTGGCGACTGGGCCACCAGGTCGCCCACCAGGTCGCTCGCATACAGCGCCACGCCGGCGGCGCCCAACGTCTTGACGAACTCACGTCGCTTCATAAGGTCTCCAAAAGACACCACGAAGGCACGAAGGGCGCGAAGGACGGCACGAAGACCCACTGGGGCATGTCATGCGGGATTCCGCCAAACACTTCGCGCCCTTCGTGGTTCCCTTCGTGTCTTCGTGGTTTCTTCAGACAGCGGGCGAAATGGAGGTCATGGTGAAGTCCTCGAGCTTCATCGGCGGCACCAGCGCCGTGCCCGGGTTGTCGTAGGCCTCGCCGGTGTGCATCGGCACGGGCCGACCCAGCATCGAGATGTTGTTGAAGCTCACCGCCGGCGACTCGTTCCACCGGAAGTTCTGCACCGGCCCCACGACCTCGCCGTTCTCGAG
>CAZLBU010000184.1:0-5987 GCA_964557815.1 uncultured Bifidobacteriaceae bacterium
GTGGTCTTCGGGCTCGCGCCGGCCCTCCAGGCCTCCAGGCCCGACATGAACCGCACACTCCGGGAAGAGGCCGGGTCGCTCAGCGGCGGACGCGCGCATGCACGGCTGCGCAAGGGTCTGGTGGTGGCGCAGGTGGCGCTCTCCATGCTGCTGGTGGCGGGCGCGGGGCTTTTCGCGCGCAGCCTCTACAACCTGAAGCACCTGGATCCGGGCTTCGACGCCACCTCCCTCGTCTCGTTCGCCATCAGCCCGGAGCTGGCGGGCTACTCGCAAGCGCGCATCAAGCAGTTCTATGCCGCCCTGCAGCAGGATCTGCAGGCCGTCACAGGCGTCGCCGGTGTCTCCATGGCCGCCGAGCCGGTGCTCACGGATAGCATCTCGAGCCGCACCATCCAGGTACTGGGCTACGAGACGAAGCCCGACGAGAACATGAACCCGTGGATCAACGAAGTGGGGCCTGACTACTTCCGGACCATGGGGCAACCGCTGCTGCTGGGGCGCGAGTTCACGCCGAGGGATGTCGAGGGCGCGCCGCTCGTCGCCGTCGTCAACGAGACCTTCGCGCGGTACTACTTCGGCTCGGAGAACCCCATCGGGCGCCGCTTCGGCTGGCGCGTGCTGAACGACCCTGGCGCCATCGAGATCGTGGGCGTGGTGAAGGACTCGCTGCACGGCACCATGCGTGAGGGGACGACCGAGGACAACCAGGTCCGGCGGTTCGCCTACACGCCGCTGCAGCAGAGCACGGAGCTGACGGGGATGACGGTGTACGTGCGCTCCACGCCGGAGGGCCGTGCCGGCCTCATCGAGCGAATCCGGGACGCCGTTGGTCGCCGCGACGCCAGCCTGCCGCTCTACAACGTCACGACGATGGAGCAGACGATTGACGAGGCCGTGTTCACCGAGCGCATGCTGGCGGTGCTCTCGGCGGCGTTCGGCCTGCTGGCCACATTGCTGGCGGCGGTCGGCCTCTACGGCCTGATGTCCTACACGGTGGCGCGCCGCACGCGGGAGATTGGCATCCGCATCGCGCTCGGGGCGGAGCGCGGCGCCGTGGTGTGGCTCGTGCTGCGCGAGGTGGCCGTGCTCACCGGCATCGGCATTCTCATCGGCGTCCCCGCGGCGCTCCTGCTCAGCCGGGTCGTGTCCTCACAGCTCTTCGGCCTCTCGCCCACCGACCCGCTGACGCTCGTCGCCGCCGCCACGGCGCTCACGCTGGTCGGCGCGCTGGCCGGCTACCTGCCCGCCCGGCGGGCTGCGAGGGTCGAGCCTGTACGCGCGCTGCGCTACGAGTAGCGTGGCTGCGCGCATGCCCATTGACGATTGCCGATTGCTGATTGAGTGATTCATTGCGTGATTGATGATTGGGGCATTGAGCATTGGATTGAGGGATTGGTGATCGGTAATTGCGCCATTCCCCGTCGGAAGCGGCGGGCGGGGCGTGGACGCGTGTCGGCAACGAGACGTCTGCCAGCGAGGAATCGCCCGATGCCGCAATCACCCAATCGCCCGATTCAATGCCCAATGCCCCAATCGCTCGATCTTCAGTGAATCGCCCAATCGCCAATCAGCAATCGCTCAATGGTAGTCTTGCCCATGCGCATCGCAGTCCTGTTGGCGGCCCTTGGGGCATGGGCTTTCCCCGCGGCGGCCCAGACGCCGACTCCAGCGGCGGGGGTGCCGCTGGACGTCGCGACGCGGCGCGCGGCGGTCATTGCGGACCTCCGATACAACCTCTCGCTCGCCATCCCGAAGGCGCTGGTGGAACCCATCACCGGGACCACGACCATCTCGTTCGAACTGAAGGACAACACCGAGCCGCTCGTCATCGACTTCGAGAACGGCGCCGCCACGCACTTCGACTACACCAACGGCCACATCGTCGTACCGACGACGGCGCTGAAGGTCGGGCGGAATGCGGTTGAGATTGCGTTCACCGCCGGCAACGATCCGCTGAACCGGAGCGCGGACTTCCTCTACGCGCTGTTCGTGCCGGCGCGGGCGCGGCAGGCGATTCCCGTGTTCGATCAGCCGGACCTGAAGGCCCGATGGACCCTGCACCTCACCTACCCGCGCGCGTGGAAAGCGGTGAGCAACGGCGCCGACGTGACTGGCCACATCGCCGTGCCGGACAGATCCTCGGCGCCACCAGTCCAGCGCGTGCCGGACGCCGAGATGGCCAGCATCGCGTTTCGTGAAACCGAGCCCCTCTCCACCTACCTCTTCTCCTTCGTCGTCGGCGACTTCAGGGTGGAGACGGCGGTGCGCAAGGGCCGCACCTTCCGCATGTTCCACCGCGAGACCGACGCGTCCAAGGTGGCGCGGAACCGGGAAGCGATCTTCGATCTCCATGCCGCCGCGCTCGAGTACATGGAGCGCTACACGGGCATCCCGTATGCCTTCGGCAAGTTCGACTTCGTCCTCCTCCCCGCCTTTCAGTTCGGCGGGATGGAGCACGCCGGCAAGATCCTCTACAACGCCTCCGGCCTGATGCTGGACGAGTCGGCCACGCAGAACCAGCTGCTGGGGCGCGCGTCGGTCATCTCGCACGAGACCGCGCACATGTGGTTCGGCGATCTGGTGACCATGCGCTGGTTCAACGACGTATGGATGAAGGAGGTCTTCGCCAACTTCATGGCCGCAAAGATCGTGAATCCCTCGTTCCCCGAGGTGAACCACGACCTGCGGTTCCTGCTGGCGCACTACCCGGCGGCGTACGAGGTGGACCGCACGCCGGGCGCGAACCCCATCCGCCAGGTGCTCGAGAACCTGAACGAGGCGGGCCAGATGTACGGCGCCATCATCTACCAGAAGGCGCCGGTGATGATGCGGCACCTCGAAGCGCTGCTCGGCGAGGAGTCGTTCCGCGACGGCCTGCGCGAGTACCTCGCGGCGCACAAGTTCGGCAACGCCACGTGGACCGATCTCATCGACGTGCTCGACCGCCGCACGCCCGCGGACCTGCAGGCGTGGAGCAAGGTGTGGGTGGAGCAGCCCGGAAGGCCCACGGTCGCCTCGGAGCTCTCGGTCAGCGACGGGCGCATCACCCGCCTGGCGTTCCGACAGCGGGACACGTGGAACCGCGGGCGCGCGTGGCCACAACAGATGCGCGTGGCGCTCGGCGACGCCGCCGGCGGCACGACGACGTTGCACGTGG
The DNA here is from genome assembly GCA_964557815.1 of uncultured Bifidobacteriaceae bacterium. GTDB lineage: Bacteria > Acidobacteriota > Vicinamibacteria > Vicinamibacterales > UBA2999 > VFZN01. The sequence goes on from CAZLBU010000184.1 coordinate 3,158, forward strand.
CGCTCGACGGCGCCACTGTCGAGGTGAAGGAAGCCGTGGGGCTGCCGGCACCGGCCTTTGTCCTGCCGAACGGCGGTGGCTGGGCGTACGGCGGCTTCGAGCTGGACGAGGCGTCGCTGGCGTATCTATCCCGGTCGCTCCCAGCCATCAAGGATCCGCTGACGCGCGGCAGCGCGTGGGTGACGCTCTGGGATGCCCTGCTCGACGGGCGCCTGGCGCCCGCGGCGTTCATGGACCTGGCCGCCGCCGCGCTGCCGGTGGAAACCGACGAGCAGATGACGGCGAGGGTGCTCGGCTATGCCGGCCGTGCCTGGTGGCGTTTCCTGCCAGCCGAGGCGCGGGCGGAGCGGGCTGCGGCTTTCGAGAAGCTGCTCGTGGACGGCCTGGACCGGGCCAAGACGGCCAGCCAGAAGGCGGCGTGGTTCGGAGCGGCGCGGACCGTCGCCATCACCGGCCCCACCGTGGAGTGGCTTCGCCGCGTGTGGGCGAAGAAGGATGTCGTTCCGGGCCTGCCGCTCGCGGAAGCGGACTACACGACGCTGGCGCTCGAGCTGGCCGTGCGGGAGGTGGACGGCTGGCGCGACATCCTGGCCGAGCAGCTCACCCGCATCGAGAACCCGGATCGCAAGGGACGCTTCCAGTTCGTCAGGCCCGCGCTGTCCGCGGATCCAAAGGAGCGCGACGCCTGGTTCCGATCGCTGGCGGACGTGAAGAACCGCCGGCGCGAACCGTGGGTGCTCGAGGGGCTCGACTACCTGCACCACCCCCTGCGCGCGCGGGCGTCGGCCGGATACGTCATGCCCAGCCTGGAGATGCTCTGGGAGATCCAGAAGACGGGCGACATCTTCTTCCCGAAGCGCTGGCTGGACGCCACGCTGGGCGGCCACAGCTCGCCCGAAGTGGCGAACATGGTGCGCGCCTTCCTGGCGGGGCTGCCGGCGAACTACCCGGAGCGGCTGAAGAACATCACGCTGCAGTCGGCGGATGAGCTTTTTCGGCTGGAGAGGGCGGGGAGGCGGTAAACGGCCGGTTCTGAGGTTCTGGGGTTCTGAGGTTCTGGGGTTCTCGGGTTCTCAGGTTCTCAGGGGTCTCGGATCCGTGTAATCTGCGGCCCATGTTCCGCAGCTTCGTCATCGCCGCGTGCATCGCCGCGGCACCGGCACTCGCCGCCGCGCAGACCTCTCCTCCGGCGGCTGAAGTCACGCTCAGGGCCGGGGCCATCATCAACGGGGATGGCCGGATCCTTCCCGACCGCACGGTGACCGTCCGGGACGGCCGCATCGTCCGCGTCGGCGGGCCGGACGCGCCGGTGACGATCGATCTCGGCAGGGCGACGCTGCTGCCCGGCTTCATCGATACCCACGTCCACATCGACTGGCATTTTGGCGCCGAGGGCCGCTACCACACCGGGCCCGAGCCGCCGGAGCAGAACGCGCTCTACGCGGCCGAGAATGCCTACATCACGCTGATGGGGGGGGTCACGACCGTGCAGAGCGTCGGCTCGCCTCGCGACAAGCCGCTGCGCGACGCCATCGCGCGCGGCGTGCTGCCGGGGCCGCGCATCCTCACCTCTCTCGGACAGATCAGCAACGCGAAGCTCACACCCGACGAGCTGCGCGCCCAGGTGCGGCAGCGGAAGTCGGACGGCGCCGATCTGGTGAAGATCTTCGCCTCGGCCAGCATCCGCGACGGCGGCACGCCCACGCTCAGCCAGGTGCAGCTGGATGCCGTCTGCGCCGAAGCGCGGGCGCAAGGCCTCCGGTCCATGGTCCACGCGCACAGCCCCGAGTCGATGATGCGCGCGGCGCGCGCCGGCTGCACCGTGGTGGAGCACGGCGGGCTCGCGACGCCCGAGGCCTTGAAGATGTTGGCCGATCGCGGCGTCTTCTTCGATCCGAACATCGGCCTGGTGACACAGAACTACCTGGAGAACAAGGCGCGCTTCCTCGGCGTCGGCAACTACACCGAAGAGGGCTTTGCCGCCATGGAGAAGGCCCTGGCGATGAAGGACGCGATGTTCACGGCCGCGTTGAAGACGCCGGGGCTGAAGATCGTGATGGGCACCGACGCCGTCGCCGGCGCCCACGGGCAGAACATGCGCGAGATCTTCGAGCGCGTGAAGGCCGGGCAGTCGGCCGCGGAGGCGATCCGTTCGCTCACGTCGGTCTCGGCGGAGTCCCTCGGCCTTGGCAAGGAGATCGGCAGCATCACCCCTGGCTTCGCGGCCGATCTCGTGGCCGTGGGCGGCAACCCGCTCACCGACATCAATGCACTGGGTCGTGTCACCTTCGTCATGAAGGGCGGCACGGTGTTCCGGGGCGCGCAGCGCTAACCCGGTGCCCGGCCGGACTCCGAGGCCGGGCCGGGCCCTGAGGCTGCCTGCGACACCGGCCGCGTCGGGACGGGCGAGGGGACGTACCGAAGGTACGGAGCGGGCGCGCGCCATCCCTGCGGGTAGCGCTCGCGGGCGGCCGTGTCCGGGACGCCAGGCACGATGATCACGTCCTCGCCCGGCTGCCAGTTGACGGGGGTGGCCACCTGGTAACGCGCGGTCAACTGCAGCGAGTCGATCGCGCGCAGCAGCTCGGCGAAGTTCCGCCCCGTGCTGGCCGGATAGGTCAGCGTCAGCTTGATGCGCTTGTCCGGGCCGATCACGAACACCGATCGAACCGTGGCCGTGTCGCCGGCCTGCGCATCGAGCATGTCGTAGAGCGACGCCACGCGCCGATCGTGGTCGGCGATGAGGGGAAAGTTCGGCGCCGCTCCCATCACCCTGCGGATGTCCTTCGACCACTCGCGATGCGCGTCCAGGTCGTCCACGCTCAGGCCG
>CAZLBU010000185.1:0-5939 GCA_964557815.1 uncultured Bifidobacteriaceae bacterium
ATCACCCAATCACCCAATCACCCAATCCAATGCCCAATGCCCCAATCCCCAATCACCCATTGAATCGCTCAATCAGCAATCAGCATTCGCCAATGGACAGGCATTTCCCTACTCATCCCTCAGGACGACGATAGGGTCGACCCTCGACGCCCGCCACGCGGGGAGCATGCTGGCAACCGCCGCGACAACGGCAATCGTCGCGACCACCGCGCCCATCGTCAGCGGGTCCGTCGGCTGCACGCCGAACAGCAATGACGTCACCAGCCGCGTGAGGCCGAAGGCGCCGGCCAGCCCGGCGACGACGCCGATGCCCGCGAGTACGAGGCCCTGCTTCAGCACCTGGCCGATGACGCTCCCCCGTTCGGCGCCAAGCGCCATGCGGATGCCGATCTCGCGGCGGCGCTCGGTGACCATGTAGGAGAGCACGCCGTAGGTGCCAATCGCGGCAAGGAGGAGCGCGAGGACCGCGAAGGCGCCGAGCAGCTGCGCCAGCAGCCGCGGCCGGCGGATGGAGTCGGCGAACACCTCGTTCATGTCACGCAGCCGCACCACCGGTACGGCCCGGTCCGCCTCGCGCATCACCCCCTCGATGGTCTGGGCCAGCCCCTCGGGGGGCAGCGTCGTCCGCAGCACCACGTTCATCGTCGCGGGCATGTTGCCAAACACCGGGAAGTTTGCCGTCTGATCGGCCAGGAAGTAGAACTCCGTCCCCGTCTTCTGGTCCACGCCGCCCTGCTTGACGTCCTTCGCCACGCCCACCACCGTGAACCACGGAATGTTCGCGGCCGGTGGCCCGAACGGGCGCAGGCGCTGGCCGATGGGATTCAGGTCCTTCCAGAACGTCTTGACCAGGGTTTCGTTGACGACGGCGACGGGGCCCGTGGCCGACGCGTCCGTGGCCTGGAACCCGCGCCCAGCCACGATGGGGACGCCCATCGCCTCGAAGTAGTCCGTCATCACGAACTGGTAGTAGTCCACGTTCTCGTACGGCCCTTCCGCCGGCGCCGTGTAATTGTCGATGTCCGTGTCGTTGGCGTTCACGGGGCGGTTCGGCGGCAGGCCCGACATGGCGGACGCCGCCTGGATGCCGGGCAGGCTCCGCAGCCGCGTGAGCACGCGCTGCATCAGCTGCGCGCGGGCAGGCGGTTGCGGATAGCTCGCCGGCGGCAGCGTCACCTGGAAGGTGACCAGGCGTGACCGATCGAAGCCGGCGTCCACGGTCGTGAGGTTGAGGACGGTGCGGAGCAGCAGCCCGGCGCCGATGACCAGCATCACCGCGAGTGCCACCTCCGCCATCACGAGGCCCCGCCGCACGTGATGCCTGGCGGCCCCGGTCGCGCCGCGTGCGCCGCCCTCCTTGAGGGCTGCGGCGAGGCCGCTCATCCGCGTGTGCAGCAGCGGCGCGAACCCGAACACGATGCCGGTGGCGGCCGACACGGCCAGGGTGAAGAGCAGCACGAGCGGATCGACCGCGACCTCGCTGGTTCGCGGCAGGCTCTCCGGGTAGGCCGCGATGATGGCCGACACGCCCACGCGCGCCAGCACCAGCCCCAGCGCGCCGCCCACGAGCGACAGCAGCACGCCTTCCGTCATGAACTGCCGCAGCAGGCGCCCCCGCCCGGCACCGAGCGCGGTGCGGACCGCGAACTCGCGGTGCCGGGTCTCGGCGCGCGCGAGCAGCAGGTTCGCGAGATTCGCGCACGCGATGAGGAGCACGAAGCCGACCGCGGCCTGCAGCACCCAGATGGCGCGGCTGGCGCCGCCGACGATCTCTTCCTGGATGGGCTCCATCTGGAGGACGTGCCCGCCGCCCTGGTTGACCTGGCCCGCCACGGTCGGCTGCGGCGGCGCGAAGACGTGCATCTTGGCGCCCGTCCGCTCGCCCCAGTTCGCCAGCAGCGAATCGAGCTCGGCTCGCGCCTGCTGGAAGGTGACGCCGTCCTTCAGACGGCCGATCAGGTAGAGGAAGTGGTTGCCGCGGTTCTGGCGGTTCGCGGGATTGAGCCCGATGGGGAGCCAGATTTCAGACCGGCTGTCCATCACGTCCGTGCCGGGCGGCAGGACGCCGATCACCTCCCGCCTGACGCCGTTCACTTCCACCATCTGCCCGACGATGGGCTGGCCGCCGAATGCGGACTGCCACAACTCGTGCGACAGAATCGCGACGTTGGGCGGTTGCGGCGGCGGCGTCCCGGGCGGCACCGGAGCCGCCGTGCCGCCGACGACGTCTGTCTCGCCCTTCGCGAAGAGCCGGCCCTGCGCGGCCGGCACGCCCAGGGTCGGCAGAAGGTCGTCCGTGACCGACGCGGAACGCACGCGCCGCGGGCGATCCGCGGCCATCAGGTTCACCTCCCCGGTGGTGAACGCGCCCACCGAGGCAAACGACTGGTTGATCTCGCGGAACTCGAAGAACTCGGGCGGCGACACCCAGAACTGGTCGAACCCCATGTTCGGGAACCGGGTCGTCAGGTAGACCAGCTGCTCGGGCTTCGGGTAGCCCAGAGGCCGCAGGATCACGCCGTTGACGATGGAGAAGATGGCGGTGTTGGCGCCGATGCCGAGCGCCAGGGTGAGGATGGTGACCAGCGCGAAGCCCGGCGTGCGCAGCAGGCCCCGAACGGCGTGACGAACGTCCTGCATGAGGTGGTCCATGCACGCAGTAGACGGGTGCGGCCCCGGATTCGTTGCAGGGCTCTCATGGCCCTCTCATGCGCGCCTGATACACGTGGGGCATGGCGCTCGGTCCGCGGACTCCATGTGTACTGGCCATCCTGCTGGCCCTGGCCGCGTCACCCACGGCAGCTCAACCGTCGCCGCCCCCGGCCCCTCACACGTTCACCCTGACCGATGCCCTCGCGCGCGCGCGCACCGAAGCGCCCGAGTCTGCCGCGGCCCGCGCCAGGGTCGAAGCGGCCGGCCAGGCGGTCGGCCAGGCGGCCCGGGGCCCCAACCCGGTCTTCGAGTTCAGGCTGGAGAACTGGGCCTCCGGCGTGTCGCGGTCGGTACTCCCGTACGACGCCTTCGCCGAGGTCACGCAGGTCGTCGAGATCGGGGGCAAGCGCGGGGCCCGTCGCGCGGTGGCGGAGGCCGGGCTGGGCAGCAGCCAGGCCGCCGAGGCGCTAACCGCGCAGATGCTCGCGCTCGATATCACGCGGGCCTACCTCGATGCCGTACGCCTGCGCGACCGGCAGCGGACGCTGGCGGCGCAGGTGACCGACCTGGGCGAGATGGTCCGCGTGCTCGACCGGCGCGTGGCGCTCGGCACGACGGCGGAGTCCGAGCTGCTCAAACTGCGAACCGAGGAAGCCCGTGCGGCCACGGACCTGATCCGCACGGAGCTGGCGGCCAACCGGGCCCTCTCGGCCCTGGCCGCCCGTCTCAACGTGGATGTCACGCTCGACGCCCTGGTCCTGCCCCCGCCGCCAACGGCCACGACCGTCAGCGATGACGACGCGGTGTTGAAGCGCCGGCCCGACGTCGTCTCGGCCGAACGCGCCGTGACCGCGGCACGCCAGGCCCTGCGCCTCGAAGATGCGCGAGCCGTGCCGGACCCCGCGATCAACGCGGGGCTGAAGCGCACCGTCGGCTACAACACGGGCCTCTTCACCGTCACGATGCCGGTGCCTCTTTTCAACCACAACCGCGCGGCGCGCATCGTCGCGCAGGGGCAGGTAACCGCCGCTGAGCTCGAGCTGGCCGCCACCGAACGCCGCGCGCGAGGCGACCTGGTGGCGGCACGCGCGGCGGCCCAGCGCCTCGGCGAGCGTGCGCGTGACATCCGGTCGAGGCTCGTGGATCCGGCGCGTGGTGCCCGGGACGCGGCCAGGGCGGCCTTTGCCACCGGCGTGGGGGACGTCCTCCGGCTGGTGGACGCCGAACGCGTTTTCGCCGATGCCGCGCTCATCGCCATCGATCTCGAGACCGACGCGGTCATCGCCGCCATCGAGGCGCGGCTGGCCGCCGGAGAGGACCCGCTGCCATGAGGCTTTCACGAATCACGTTGCAGACTGCTGGCGCCGGGCTGGCCATCGCGGCGCTGGCCTCCGGCTGCGGCTCAGGCGCGCCGCAGGAGGCCGCCCCCGCGGCGGCACCGGAGGCCCGCACGTCGGTGCAGGTGTCGGACGCCGACGCGAAGGCCGCGGGCATCGAGACGGCGCCGGCGCGGATGGTCGAGCGCACGGAGCCGTTGCAGGCGTCCGGCGTGGTCACCTTCGACGAGCGGCGCACCGCGCGGCTCGGCTCGCTGGTCGAGGGCGTCGTCGCCGAACTGCGCCTCCAGCCAGGCGATCAGGTCAGCCGGGGCGCCATCGTGGCGCGGCTGCACAGCCACGTGATCCACGATGCGTGGGCCGACTACTTCAAGGCGCAGGCAGAGCACCGGCGGACCCAGACGGAGCTCGAGTACGCGCGCACCGCGGAGGCGCGCGCGGCGCAGCTGGTGGCCGACAAGGCCCTCTCACCGCAGGAGCTCGAACGCGCCCGTGCCGACGTCAACGCGGCCAGCCAGGCGGTGGCGGCCGCGATGGCCGACATCATCCGGGGCGAGCAGGAGCTGGAGCACTACGGCATCAAGGCGCGTCCCGACGCCAACCCCCGGGACGAGGGCGAAGTGCCCGTGATGGCGCCCTTCGCCGGCACGGTCATCGAGCGGCTGTCCACCGAAGGCGCGCCGGTCACGCCCGGGACGCCGCTCCTGGTCATCTCGGATCTGTCACGGCTCTGGATCACGGCCGAGATCGACGAGGCGCTGATCGGGCGCGTGGCGACCGGCGGCACGGCCACCATCCGCACGGCGGCCTATCCGGGCGAGACGTTCACGGGCACGCTCACCGCAATCGGCGCCGTCGTGAACCCCTTGACGAGGCGCGTCACGCTGCGCATCGAGGTGGACAACACCGACCGCCGGCTGAAGCCCCAGATGTTCGTCACCGCGAGCCTCGGCGCCGCGGGCCCGCGGCGCGTCCTGGTGGTGCCGTCGCGCGCGGTGCAGGCCATGGAGGGCGAGACGGTGGTGTTCGTCCGGACCGGCGCGGACCAGTTCGCCCGGCGCTCCGTCAAGGTCGGCGCCGAGGTGGACGGCCTGGTGGAGGTCATGAGCGGCCTCGCCGAGGGCGATGTCGTCGCCACGGCCGGTGCCTTCCTGCTCAAGTCGGACCTGCTCAAGCCCGCGGGCGACGAGGAGTCGTAGCCGTGGGACTCGTCGAGCGCTTCGTCAACGCCACGTTCGGGCAGCGCGCCTTCGTGCTGTTCTTCCTGGCGGCCCTCACGGTCACGGGCCTGCTGGCCTTCCGTGATCTGCCCATCGAGGCGTTCCCCGACCTGACCAACCAACAGGTCGTGGTGATCACGGAAGCGCCCAGCCTCGCGGCGCCGGAGGTGGAGCAGCGCGTCTCCTATCCCATCGAGACCGCGCTGATGGGCGTGCCCGACGCCCAGGAAGTCCGCTCCATCTCGAAGTTCGGCCTCTCCATCGTCACCATCGTCTTCGACGATGCGGTGCCGATCTACTTCGCGCGGCAGCTGGTGACGGAGCGCCTGACGGACGTGCGGAGCCGGCTCCCCGAGGGACTGGATCCCGTGCTCGGCCCCGTGGCCACGGCCTTCGGCGAGATCTACCAGTACGTCGTCACGGGCGAGGGCGTCGACCCGATGGTGGCGAAGACCACCCACGACTGGGACATCCGAACGCGCCTGCGCTCGGTCCAGGGCGTGAGCGAGGTGAACTCGTGGGGCGGGCTCACCAAGCAGTTCCAGGTGGTGGTGGACCCGCTCCGCCTCGAGAAGTACGCCCTGTCGCTCGGCGACGTGCTGCAGGCCGTGGCCGGCAACAACCTGTCGTTCAGCGGCGGCTTCATCGAGCACCGCGACGAGCGCTACACCGTGCGCGGGGTGGGTCTCGTCACGAACGTGGCGGATCTCGAGCGGGTGGTGCTCAAGTC
>CAZLBU010000186.1:0-2617 GCA_964557815.1 uncultured Bifidobacteriaceae bacterium
CGTTGCCCTTGGACTTCGACATCTTCTTGCGGTCCGGGTCCAGCACCCAGCCGGAGATCGCCGCGTGCGTCCAGGGCAGCGAGTCGTGCTCGAGGTGCGCGCGCAGTACCGTGGAGAACAGCCAGGTCCGGATGATGTCGTGAGCCTGGGGCCGGAGGTCCATCGGGAACGTGCGCGCGAAGATGTCGGCGTCCTGTTCCCATCGCGTGACGATCTGCGGGGTCACCGACGAGGTGGCCCACGTGTCCATCACATCGGGGTCGCCCACGAAGCCCCCGGGCTGGCCGCGCTGGGCCTCCGTGTAGCCCGGCGGCACGTCGGTGGAGGGATCGACCGGCAGGCTCGCCTCGTCCGCCGGGATCGCACTGGCGTAGTCCACGCTGCCATCAGCCCGCACGGGATACCAGACCGGGAACGGCACGCCGAAGAAGCGCTGGCGGCTGATGCACCAGTCGCCGTTCAGGCCGTTCACCCAGTTCTCGTACCGTGCCCGCATGAACTCCGGGTGCCACTGGAGCTGACGGCCGCGCTCGAGCAGCGGCTCGCGGAACTCGATGGTCTTGATGAACCACTGTCGGCTGGTGACGATCTCCAGCGGCCGGTCGCCCTTCTCGTAGAACTTCACCGCGTGGGTAATCGGCTTTGGCTCGCCCTGCAGGTCGCCGCTCTCCTTGAGCAGCTCGACGATTCGGGCCTGCGCCTTCTTCGCCGACAGGCCTGCCAGCTGGTCGTATGCCTGCTGCGCGCGCGCCGCGTCCTCGGACTCCCACCCCGGCGCACCCCAGGTGACCGGCCCCAGCGTGCCGTTGGCCTGGATGACCGCGCGCACGGGCAGCCGCAGCTCGCGCCACCACGTGACGTCGGTGATGTCGCCGAAGGTACAGATCATCGCGATGCCGCTCCCCTTCTCGGGATCGGCCAGCGGGTGCGCCATCACGGGCACGCGCGCGCCGAAGAGCGGCGTCACGACGTGGCTCCCGAAGAGCGGCTTGTATCGCTCATCGTCCGGGTGGGCCACCAGCGCTACGCATGCCGGAATCAACTCGGGACGCGTCGTCTCGATGGCGACGAACGCGTCGCCAACCGGCGCCACCGGCCCGGCGCCCGTCGCCTTCCGGAAGTGGATGCGGTGGTACGCGCCGGGCTGCTCGCGGTCCTCCAGCTCCGCCTGCGCCACGGCGGTCTTGAAGTCCACGTCCCAGAGCGTCGGCGCCTCGAGCTGGTAGGCCAGCCCGCGGCCGAGCAGGCGCAGGAACATCACCTGCGACACCCGCTGCTCGCGCTTGCCGATAGTGGCGTAGGTCATCGACCAGTCCACCGACAGGCCGAGGTAGCGCCACAGGTGCTCGAACGCCTTCTCGTCCTCGACCGTCAGACGCGCGCACAGCTCGATGAAGTTGGGCCGCGAGATGGAGATGGGGTGTTTCTCGGGCTTCTCGGGGGGCGCGAAGTGCGGGTCGTACGGCAACGAGGGGTCGCACCGCACGCCGAAGTAGTTCTGCACGCGCCGCTCAGTGGGCAGGCCGTTGTCGTCCCACCCCATGGGGTAGAACACTTCCTTCCCCCGCATCCGCTGGAAACGCGCGACGATGTCGGTGTGCGTGTAGGAGAAGACGTGGCCGACGTGCAGCGACCCGCTCACGGTGGGCGGCGGCGTGTCAATCGCGAAGACCTCATCGCGCGGGCGCGTCCGGTTGTACCGATAGGTGCCGTCGGTCTCCCAGCGCGCGGTCCACTTGTCTTCGAGGCCTTCGAGGGCGGGCTTCTCCGGGACGGGCATATCCCGATATCGTAGCAAGTCCCGAGGAAGCGTGGTCCGCGCCTTTGCCCGGCCACGCCAGGAACTGCCAGGACTCAGCGAACCGCCTCATAGCGAGCGACCCCGGCGGCGTCGAGCACCGCCCGCTCCTTTGCCCCCTCCTCCAGGCTCACGCCAAGAATCGAGCAGAGCCACAGTGGGGAACCTGTGGCTACGGGGAACTCACTGGCGATCGCGGCCACAGAGTGGCCCTCCGAGGCGAGTTGCCGGCAGCCCCGTACGAGCACCCCATAGCCGGGATGCGCATCCGTCGTTCGAACGCGCTCGAAACGTGCGGGCTGCAGGACGATGACGATGGCCAACGCCCCGATGCCGACGGCCGCGCGGGGCCTCTCGGCCAGCGCAGCGGTCCACGCCAGGAGGCAGATCGCGGTGGGAGGAACGAGCACGAGCATCCAGTACCGTTCGTACGCGCCCTGCCACAGCGCGAAGGCCCCCCAGCCGACGGCCACGGGGGCGGGTCCGGACGCCAGCAGCCTCAGGTCGCGTGACAGGACGAGCGTCGCGAGCACGCCAGAGGCGAGCGCCAGCGGAAACCAGGAGGCCGGCACCGGGAAGAACAGCAGGTTCGAGAGGTGGCCAGCGAGAGCCTCGGCGCTTGCCGAGGCTCTGATCCCGGAGAGGGGCGACCGGACCGCGACCGCGAGGCTCTCGGTGATCTGAGACTGGTAACGAAGGCCAGTGATCATCGTCTGGGCCAGCCATGGCACCTGCAGCAGCAGCACCGTGCCCCCGGCCACCGCCACGTGTGCGGCCCGTCGCCGCGGCTGATGGTCCCCGGGCTGGACGAGCACTGCC
>CAZLBU010000186.1:2627-5933 GCA_964557815.1 uncultured Bifidobacteriaceae bacterium
GAAGCGCAATCAGCATGCTGCTCGTATGGGCGTGCACGGCGCACCATGCACAGACCGTGACGGCCGCGGTCAGGCCGAGCGCTCCGGCGGGTCCGACCAGAACGAGCGCAAGGGCAACCTTGAGAAGGGCCACCGCCACGGGCGGGTTCCAGATTGTCGAGCTGAACATCGCGTCGAACACCGATGTCGCGCCCAGGAGGACGATGGCCAGGGCGACGGGAAGCGAGCCGGTCCGCCGCACCAACGCCCAGGCGAGCACGATGTCGGCTTGTGACTGCAGCAGGGAAATACCGAGGCCGCCGGCGTGGGGCAGGTTGTCCACGAGGGGCCCGGCCGCCCTCGCAATCAACCACAGGATCCAGTAATAGGCTGGACCGAGCGTGACGCCGCCGGCGCTGCTGGGCGCTCCTACGAGGGGAAGGTCGATGAACCGGCGGCGCGCGACATCCCAGTCCCGGACCTGGTCGCCGAGGAGCAGGAATCCCTCCTCGATACCATGGGTGCGGAACCAGAAGACGTAGAGGAACAGTGCGACGTACGCGGCAGCTTCGCAAACAGCCTTCCGCCGGCCATCCACGGGGCCACTCTACACCGTTGGCGGGACGCGCGACAGCCAGGTGGTGCGCTGGTTCCCGGCGAGCGCCTAGGGAGCTCGTCGGGCGCGTATCTTCGCGATCTCCTGGCTGACCAGCCGCTCCGACGTTTCGCGCACGACAGTGCGCACGGCCTCCGGCAGCATCGGCGCGACCGAGGCCCGCAACTCGTGCTCGACCGTGTCGCGAACGAGCACGGTCACCCGCGACTGCACGAACTCCTGCACGGCCCGCTCGACGGCCGGCGGCAGGACGCGGTTCACGCTCTCCTGGACCGCGGCCTCCACCCGCGCGCCCACGCTGCCGTCGACGGCCGAGGCCACGGCGGGCGGCACGGCGGAGGTGACGGCCTCGTTCAGCGCCCCGCGAACCGTCCCGATCAGGCTGCCGTCCACCGCGGCCTGCACGGCCTCGGCGACCGCGGCACGGGTCTCCGTCGCCACACTGTCGCGCACTGTCTCGGCCACCGCCTCGCGCACCGTCGTCGCCAGGGCCCGCTGGAGGTCGGCGCGGAGCATCGCCGGCTGCAGGCGCTCGACGACCTTCACGGCCAGGGCGTCGAGCATCTCGTCGCTCATCGGCACCTCCTGGAGAGCGCCACGGCGCCGGGCTTCGATCGCGGCGGGGTCGCCCTGCTCGGCGGCCAGGAGCGAGGCGAACGCCTCCGCCGTCGCGCCATCCGTCGCGCCGCCACTGCCGGCCGCGGCGGGGCCGGCACCTTGCGGGATCTCCGCGCCGCCCCGGCGCTCCGGGACGCTCGCCGACTCTCCGCCGGCGGTGACCTCGGCGGTGATGTCGGCGCGGGAGTCGGCCCCCTCCATTGCCGTCTTCGCGTCGAAGCCCTCGGGCCACTCCCGGCCCACGGGCTCGGGCACGAAGACGCCATCGCCCAAGGATTCCAAGGCGGGCAGCAGCGCATCGTGTGCCGGCGGCGTCCCGTCCAGGGGCGCGTCGGCGCGTCGGGGGTCGGGTGGCAATGCGGCAGGTTCGGTTGCGGCGCGGGACGGTCCCGTGGGGGCGACACGGGCCGGCCTCGGCTCGGGGGGAGTCAACAATCGTCCCGTCGGTGGGGCCGGAGCGGCGGCCTTCATTCCGAGGAGCTCTTTGACGCGGCTGATCACGTGGGTGGGCTCAAAAGGTTTCTCGAGGACACCATTGGCCCCCGAGTCGTACAGACGCTGCTCGTCCACCGGGTCGGTGGCGCCCGCCAGCAGCAGGACGGGCACCGCGCTCAGGTGCGGCTGCTGCCGCATCCACCGAGCGACTTCGTAGCCGTCCACGCACGGCATGTTGGTGTCGGCCAGCACGACATCGGGCCGGTCGGAGGCCATGCGGTTGATGGCGTCCTGGCCGTCCTTGGCCACCACCAGCCGTACAGGCTGGTCGGCAAACGTCAGCGCGACCACGCGCTGGATGGTGACACTGTCGTCGGCGAGCAGCAGCGTCGGGGGGGTCGACACGTGCCGCTACACCCGTGCTCGGGCGTGTCCGTTGATGAAGTCCACGATCTCCTGCATGGGCGTGCCGGGGATGAAGATGCCCGTGATCCCGAGGGCGTTCAGCTTCGGCACGTCCTGGTCGGGGATGATACCTCCAACCACCACCTGGACGTCATCCAGGCCTTTCTCCTTCAACAACTCGACCACCCGCGGGCAGATGTGCATGTGGGCGCCTGAGAGGATGGACAGGCCGATGACGTCGGCGTCCTCCTGGAGCGCCGCGCTCACGATCTGCTCGGGCGTCTGACGGAGGCCGGTGTAGATGACCTCCATCCCCGCGTCGCGGAGGGCCCGGGCAATCACTTTCGCGCCACGATCGTGCCCGTCGAGGCCCGGTTTTGCGATTACTACCCTGATTTTCTGGCTCATGAATGCCCCAATCGCTCAATCCCCCGATCTTCCATGAATCGCCAATCGGCAATCGGCAATCGCCAATGAGCACGCTCAGATAACCGGGGTCTCCTCGTACTCGCCCCAGACCTCGCGGAGCGCGTCGCACATCTCGCCCACGGTGGCGTAGGCGCGGACGCACTCGAGCAGCGGGGGCATGGTGTTGTCGCGGCCGCGCGCGGCCTGGCGCAGGCCGTCCAGGGCACGCTGCACGCGGTCGTGGTCGCGGGTCCGCTTCAAGTCCGCGAGCCGCGCCAGCTGCCGCTCGGCGGTGGTGTCGTCGATGTAGAGGATCTCGATCGGCTTCTCATCGGCCTGCCCGAAGTCGTTCACCCCGACGATGACCTTCTCGCGGCGCTCGACGGCCTGCTGGAACTGGTACGACGCCTCCGCAATCTCCTTCTGGGGGTAGCCGAGCTCGATGGCCTCGACCATCCCGCCCATCCGGTCGATGGTCTCCCAGTACCTGAGCGTGCCCTCTTCCATGTCGCGCGTGAGCTTTTCCACGAAGTACGAGCCGCCCAGTGGATCCACCACGTTGGTGACCCCACTCTCGTGCGCGATGATCTGCTGCGTGCGCAGCGCGATGGTGGCCGTCTCCTTCGTCGGCAGGGCCAGCGCCTCGTCCAGCGAGTTGGTGTGCAGCGAGTTGGTGCCGCCGAGCACCGCAGCCAGGGCCTGGAGCGCCGTGCGCACCACGTTGTTGTAGGGCTGCTGCGCCGTGAGCGACACGCCGGCGGTCTGCGTGTGGAAGCGGAGCTGCCATGAGCGCGGGTTCTTCGCCCCGAAGCGGTGCTTCATCGCATCGGCCCAGAGCTTGCGCG
>CAZLBU010000187.1:0-5918 GCA_964557815.1 uncultured Bifidobacteriaceae bacterium
TCTTCGCGACGTCGGCGATGTTCGCGCAGGCACCGGCGCAGCCCGCATCACAGGTGCCCGCCGGGCCTCGACCCGGCCAACCGCCCCCTCCGCTGCCTCCCGGGCAGACCAACGATCCGTTTCCCGGGCCCATCCCCGCCACCGAGGGCGTCATCCGCGTGAACGTCGCGGAGTTCGCCATGCTTCCGGACATCGACGGCGTGGCGGCGCGCATGATGAACCTCGTGGACGAGCCCGGCACGAAGCGCCTGTTCGTGAACGATATGCGCGGGCCGCTCTACAGCGTCAGCTACGACGGCAAGGCGGTGGCGCTCTACCTCGACGTGAACGCGCCCGGATGGGGCCACCCGGTGCAGTCCACGGGCCGCGAGCGCGGCTTCCAGAGCTTCACGTTCCACCCGCAGTTCGGGCGGCCGGGCACGCCCGGCTTCGGCAAGTTCTACACCTACCAGGACGTCGTCGAGATCTCGCCGAACCCCGACTTCCTCCCTTCTGGCGGTGACAAGCCGACGCACGACACGGTGCTCCTCGAGTGGACGGCAAAGACCCCCGGCGCGGCCACCTACGACGGCGGCGCCCCGAAGGTGCTCTTCCGCATGCGGCAGCCCTTCGCGAACCACAACGCCGGGCACTTGGCCTTCAACCCGCTGGCTTCGCCCGGCAGCCCGGAGTTCGGCCTGCTCTACATCGGCGTAGGCGACGGCGGCAGCGGCGGCGACCCGTTCAACATGGCGCAGAACCTCGGGTCGGTGTTCGGGAAGCTCCTGCGAATCGATCCGCTCGGGGCCAACAGCCGCAACAGGCAGTACGGCATTCCCTCGGCCAACCCGTTCGTGAAGACGCCGGACGCGCTGCCGGAGATTTACGCCTACGGCATTCGCAACACCCAGCGCTTCGCGTGGGATCCGAAGAACGGCAACATGTTCCTCGCCGACATCGGCCAGAACATCATCGAGAAGGTATCGCTCGTGACGGCGGGGGCGAACCTCGGGTGGAACGCGTGGGAGGGAAGCTACCGCTTCATCAGCCGTTCAGCGGTCGCGGCCGAGGGGCGGCGCGCCGACCCGAAGGTGACCTACCCGGTCGTGGAGTACGGGCAGGTGGATCCGCTGCTCCAGTCGCAGGCCGCCGCCAATGGAGTGATCGTGTACCGCGGCAGCCAGATCAAGCCCATCGCGAATCTCGTGCTCTTCACCGACATGCCGAGCGGCGAGATGTTCTACTTCAGCGCCGACAAGCTGCCGCAGGGCGGGCAGGATCCGATTCGCCGCGTCCTCCTCCGCTGGAACGGATCGGACCGCACCGTGCTGCAGGTGATCCAGGAGAAGAACGCGGCGCAGGGGAAGAAGCCCGCCACGCGCGCCGACCTGCGGCTGTCGATGGGTCACGACAACCAGGTGTTCCTCCTCAACAAGGGTGACGGCGTCATTCGCCGGCTCGTGCCCTGAGGGCGTGCGCCTCCGGCGCGCGTGGGCCGCTTCGCGGTGGGCCGCTTCGCGGTGGGCCGGCTTCGCGGTGGGCCTCGGCGCTGGCGCGCCTCGGTAGGATTGCGGCGCGCACCTGCCCGTCGTCAGTCGTAGCGCAGCGCCTGGACCGGATCGATGTGCGTGGCCCTCCGTGCAGGAATGAAGCACGCGAGCAGGCCCGCCCCGGCCAGGGCGACGACCACGGCGGCGAAGATGGCCGGGTCCCACGGCTTCACCCCGAACAGGAGGATCCCCAGCCCCTGTGAGAGGAGCGCGGCCACGACCAGCCCGAGCGCGAGTCCCGCGACGATCTGCCAGGCGCCTTGCCGCAGGATCAGCATCATCACGCTGCTGCTCTCGGCACCCAGGGCCATCCGGACGCCAATCTCCCGGGTCCGGTTGCTCGCCGAGAACGACATGATGCCGTAGAGCCCGATCGTGGCCATCGCGAGCGCCGCGATGCCGAAGGCTACGAACAGCGTGCCGAAGGCGCGGTAGAACCAGGTGTCGAGTGCGTACTGATCGGACAGGGATCGCACCCAGTAGAGGGGCAGCGCCGCGTCGATCTGGTTGACCTCGTCCTGGACCGTCGCCGCGTAGGACGTGGCCGCCTGCTCGGTCCGCACGGCCAGGCTCATGAAGTTGATGACGTTCTGCGAGAGGGGGACGTAGACCCCCTCGTGCCGGGGATTGATCGCGCCGATGGCGCCGCCCAGGTGCAGGTCCGGCACGACTCCGACGATGGTCCGCCACGGCGCGTCGTCCTGCCCGAGCTTGATGCGCGCGCCCAGCGGATCCTTGCCGGGGAAGAACAGCTCGACGAAGCGCTCGTTGACAATGGCGACGCTCTGCGCATCGGGACCATCCGTCCGCGCGAACGTACGGCCGCCAACGGGCTTCACGCCGACGATGTCGAAGTATGCCGGCGAGATCACGATGCGCCTGGCGAGCGGGTGGTCCTGGTCGGTGGGGTAGGCCACGCCGTCCACGGTGAGCGGCTGCATCTGGCCGCCGCGAGCCGGCAGGTCCGAGGTCCACGCCACCGCGCGGATGCCGGGACGGCCCTCGAGCCGTTCGACCAACCCGTCGTAGAACGCCAGCTGCGATGCCGCGGTCGGGTAGTCCTTCTCGAACAGGCCGACGCGCGCGGTCAGGATGTTCGCCGTGTCGAAGCCGTAGTCGAACCGGGCGACGTTGACGACGGTGCGAATCATGAGGCCAGCCGCCACGAGCAGGCCGCACGATACGGCGAGCTGCGCCACGACCAGCACCCTGCTGATGCGGCCCATGCGCATGCTCGACGACCCGCGCGACTCGTCGTTCATGATCTCGGCGACGTTCGCGTTCGACGCCCGCAGAGCGGGAATGGTGCCCGCGGCCAACGTCGAGAGGATGGTGAGGCCGACGACGAAGGCGATGACCGCCGGCTCCAGCCGGGCGACGAACCAGAGGGGCATCTCCTGCGTGGCCAGGCCGGCGTTGAAGAAGTCCATGCCGACCTTGGCGACGACGAGACCGACGGCCGTGCCGGCGACCGCGAGCACCAGCGTTTCGGCGAGCAACTGGGTGATGGTGCGCCATCGGCTGGCGCCGAGCGCCGTGCGCACGGCGATTTCCTTGGCGCGCACGACCGTGCGCGCGAGCAGGAGGTTGGCGACGTTCGCGCAGGCGATGAGCAGCACGCCGAAGACCGCACCCAGCATCGTGTAGAGCATGGCCACCGCCGGCGGGCCGATGAAGAGATCGACCTGTCGCATCAGCGTGACGCCCACGCCCTGGTTCGACTCCGGAAACTCGGTGGCCAGCCGTCCCGCGATGGCCGACATCTCGGCCTGCGCCTGTTCCACGGTGACGCCGTCCTTCAGCCGGCCAATCGCCTGGACCTGCGTGCCCTCGAGCGCGGGGCCGCCGCTGCGCGAGTAGGCGAGCGGGTCGATGCGCAGGGGCAGCCAGGCGTCCATCTGCTGCGGGAAGCCGAACTTCTCCGGCATCACGCCGACGATGGTCGTCACCTCGGCGTTGGCGCGGACGGTCCGCCCGATGATGGCGGGATCGCCCTGGAAGCGATCCTGCCAGGCGCGATAGCTGAGGATCATCACCGGCGGAGTGGAGGGATGGTCCTCCTCGGGACGGAAGGTGCGCCCGAGAATGGGCCGGACCCTGAGGATGTCGAACACGTGAGCGCTCGCGTAGGCCCCGAGATAGCGAACGGGCTGCCCTTCGGTTCCGCCGACGTTGACCGTCTCGGCGTAGTACGCGGCGATGTCCTCGAAGCTCGTCTGTTGCCGCCGCCAGTCCTGGAAGTCGTGCACGCTGACGCCCATGAACTGCACGCCTTGCGCCGGGCGGTTGCGGAAGAGCGCGACCAGCTCGTCCGCATCCTCGAACGGCAGTCCCTTCAGCACGGCGACGTACACGATGCTGAACATCGTCGTGGTGAGGCCGATGCCGAGGGCCAGCGCGACGATGGCCGAGAGACTGAGGCCGGGCCGCCGGACCAGCATGCGGAGGCCGTAGCGGAGGTGACCGAGGACCGAGCTCATGCGCGTCTCCCTGAAGCACGGGGTGGCCGGCAGACGGATCGAGGGCTTTGACGAACCGGGGCGCCTGGAAGTTTAGCCTCCGGCGGCGAACAGGACGCCCGGAGCGAGCGTGCCCGCGGGATCCAGCGCGCGCTTGACCGCGCGCATCTGCTCGACGCCCGCCGCGCCGTAGAGCTCGACGAGCTGGCGCTGCTTGAGCGCGCTCCGCCCGACGCCGTGCTCGGCCAGCGGGGCGCCTCCCATCGCGATGACGCCGCGTGCGATCTCGAGGATCGCGTCCCGGCCGCGTTCGACGTCCTCGAGCGATCGCGGGATCAGGTTCGGGTGCAGGTTGCCGTCGGAGGCGTGTCCCCAGATCGCGTAGTCCAGGCCCCGTCGCTCGAACGCGGCCCGGTAGAGCGCGAGGGAATCGGCCAGCCGCGCGAACGGGACGACGGGATCCGCGGCGGTCTTCTCGATATCGGGGTGCACCGCGGCCTTGGCCGAGGCGACGCGGGCATTGACGCTGGCCGGGACGGCCTCGCGCAGCGCGAAGAGCCGTTCGGTTCCTCGGTCGTCGCCGGCCGGGGCGACGATCGGATCGCCGATGACGCCGGACGATACGAGCAGCGCCTGCAGCCGTTCGACGTCAGCGTCCTCGTCGGGCCCCACCTCGATCTGGATCAGCAGCAGTGCCGACCCCGCAGGCGGACGCGGGACGTGCGCGCGCGCAAACGCTTCGTCCGGTACCGTGCGGAGCGCGCGGTCGTCCATGTACTCGATGGCCGACGCGTCCAGTCCTGCCGACCCCTGTCGCGCGGCCATCGCGCTCTCGCGCAGGGCGCCGGTCACCGCAATGGCCTGCGCGTCGCTCGCGCACGTGACGAGCGCTGCCAGGACACGCGGTCGCGGCACCATGCGGAGCACAGCATCGACGATCACGGCGAGCGTGCCCTCCGAGCCGATGAAGAGGTCGATGAGGTCCATGCCCGGCCGGGCGAAGTAGCCGGCCGACAGCTTCGCGACGTCCGGCATCGTGTAGGTGGGCGCCGGCACGCAGGCGACGTGGCCCGAGGTGAACACGACCTCGAACCCTCCATCGGGCGATGCAAGGACGTCTCCGCGGCCGATGTCGAGGACGTCGCCATTGGCCAGCACCACCGTCAGGGCCTCGACCCAGGAACGCGTCGAGCCGTACTTGAATGTCGCGGCGCCGGCGGCGTTGGTCGCGATGGTGCCGCCCACGAAAGCGCCGTCGTAGGTGGGCACGGGCGGGTAGTAGAGGCCGTGGGTGGTCAGTGCACGCTGGAGCGCGGCGAGGGGCACGCCCGCGCCCACGCGGACCCTGTACCCGTCTGGCGCGCCGATGGCGGTGAGCGCACGCGTGCTCAACACCACCTCGCCGCGCGGCGTGGCGCCGCCGGTCAGGGAAGATTGCGCGCCGACCGGCAGGACGCAATCGGCGCCGGCGACGAGCGCCGCGACCTCGGCTTCGGAGCGCGGCGTGGCCACACCGGCCGCGAACCCGCCGGGCACGTGCGCCGCATCGCTCAGGAAGGACGAGACGACGGCGGGGTCCCGATCGATCAGGGGTGCAGCGACCGGCGCCGCCGGCCGCGCGCGGATGCGATGCCGTTCAGCCGATCCCCTCAACGGATCAGGGTCACGGCGAAGTTCGATGAGACCGGCGTGGAGGCGATGGAGCGACTGGCGCCGGAGCCCTGGAAGGCCGCCACGCGCACTGTGTCACCGGCCGTCAGTCTGTAGACGCCGGAGACATGCTGCACGGTGCCGTTGGCGGAGCGCGCGGCGTCCGATCCGGCGAAGACGTTCACGATCTGCTCCCTCCGCTGTCGCGCCAGGTCCCCTGCAGTGTCGAGAGCGAGATCGTGGCGTCCACCGCCAGCGGCGCCGCACCCGGCGTGGTCAC
>CAZLBU010000188.1:0-1704 GCA_964557815.1 uncultured Bifidobacteriaceae bacterium
ACGTGCTCCCAGACCTGCTCGGTCTCCTTGCGCTGGTCCTCGTCCTGCTCGCCCAGGCGCGCCATCTTGAGGTACGCCTCGAGGTCGCGCAGCGCGTGGTAGACGTCGTTCATGTGGTAGGCCAGCAGACCCCTGTCCCGCAGTTCCGCCAGCGATGACGGCTGCAGCGCCAGCAGGATGTCGGTGACCTGCCGCGCCTGCGGGAACGATCGCATCCGCACGTAGAGGCGCTTGAGATTGAGCAGCATCCGCACGAGGATCTGCCGCCGCGTCGCTCGCGCTAGCAGCGCCGGCGCCCAGGCCGCGTCCTCGCCCACGTGGCGATGCAGCAGCGCCCGGCAGTCGCTCTCGTCCAGAATGGCGCCGCCGTGGAACGGATCCACGATGAGACCCTCATCCGGGTCGTCGGTGTGCAGGTCCTGCAGCACGCGGGCGAGGAAGTGTCCAGGGAAGTTCACGCCCTCGGTGCGGATGCCCGCGCGCCGCGCCACCTCGATGTAGACGAGCGCCATGGTGATGGGAATGCCCGTCCTCTTGTCCAGCACCTCGTTGAGGCAGCTGTTGCGCGGGTCGTCGTAGTGCTCGCGGTTGCCGAGGAAACCCAGCTCGCCGTAGAGGTACTTGTTCAGCGCGTCCACGCGCGCGGCCAGCGGGGCATCGTGGCCGGGGTCCGCGGCAATGCGCCGCGAGGCCGTCAGGCCCATGTCGTCGATGCGATCGAGGTACGGCCCTGGATCCAGGTGCGGGTACTCGAGCCTCGCGATGAGGAACGCCGGCGCCGCCAGGTCCGGCCCGGGACGGTCGGCCGCGTCCGCGATCTGCTCGGCCAGCGTGCGGGGCCTGGTCGCCATCAATCCGCCACCAGCTGGTCCAGCCGTTCCAGCGTCAGGTGTGAGAGGCCCTCGCACACCAGCTCCGCGTCCTCCCGGAGCTCCGCGGCACTGTAGGTGTTGGTCACCGCGACGAGGCGCAGATCCGCGCCGCGCGCGGACACCAGGCCCCACTTCGAGTCCTCGATGGCGACGCTCCGCCACGGCTCGAGCTCACGCCCGGCATGCGCCTTGAGCCGCGCGAACGCCGTCACGTAGGGCTCGGGGTGCGGCTTGCTGCGCGCGGTCTGATCGGCCCCGAC
Organism: uncultured Bifidobacteriaceae bacterium; assembly: GCA_964557815.1. Lineage (GTDB taxonomy): Bacteria > Acidobacteriota > Vicinamibacteria > Vicinamibacterales > UBA2999 > VFZN01. The sequence goes on from CAZLBU010000188.1 coordinate 1,133, forward strand.
GATGACGGGGAAGAGGGAGAGAAGCCCCGCGCGCTCCAGGATCTCCTCGATCTCGTGCGTGAGCGCGCCGGAGGCAATGGCGACAGGCACCGCCGCCGCGGCCGCACGGATGAACGCCGCCGCGCCCGGGTAGAGCATCTCGCCCGCGGAGGCGAGCTCGTCGTACCGGCGGCCCTTCCGCTCGATGAGCGTGGCGATCCGGCCCTCGTTCATCTCCAGGCCGCGGTCCTTCCCCAGCTCCCGGAACACCCCCACATCGTCGTAGCCCAGGTAGCGATCGTAGTAGTCGCGCTCGGAGAGCACGACGCCCTCCGGCGCCAGGATCTCCTGGTACGCGCGCAGGTGCAGCCGCTCGCTGTCCGCGATGACGCCGTCGAAGTCGAAGACTATCGCCTGGAGAACCATGTCGGGAGCGAACTGCGTCGGGAGTGCATCACGCCGGGAGCGAGGCGCGCCGGGAGTCGGGAGCGAGCTGCGTCGAGAGCCGGCACGCGCTGAATCATCAATCCGTCAAATCGCCAAATCATCAAGGAATGACCAATGCGCCAATCCCCAATCACCCAATGAATCGT
>CAZLBU010000188.1:1714-5410 GCA_964557815.1 uncultured Bifidobacteriaceae bacterium
ATCGTCAAGCAGCAATCGCCAATGGGCGCACTTCACCGGCCCTCGGGCAGCCTTTCACCGGCGCGGACAGGCACCTTCAGGCGGTTCTCGGCCGGCGGGAAGGGGCAGTCGTACTCGGCGTTGTAGTAGCAGAACGGGTGGTACGCCCCGTTGAAATCCACGACGTAGATGCCGGTGGCCGTCGGATCGAGCTCCATGTAGCGGCCGGCGGAGTAGCTCTCCGTGCCGCTGGTCGTGTCGGCGAACGGGACGAACAGGCGCGACATCGGCTGGCCCACTTCGCTGAAGGCCGTCAACTGCAGCGGCTGGCCCTTGAGGCTGAAGCGCAGCGTGCCGATGCGCTCGTAATCGCGGAGCTTGCCGGTCGAGGTCGGAATCTGCAGGCGCGAACGGTCGCGCGACAGCTCCAGCTCGGCTGGGACGGCGTAGTTCTCGTCGACGGGGTAGTAGGCGAGCGGCAGCAGGATGTCCTTCTTGTCCGGCGGGATGGGCGAGTCGGCCGACGATCGGAAGCTCTCGTCCTTCATCGCGCGGCCTTCCGTGACCTTCGCCGTGTAGTCCTCGACCCCGGCGCCCGCCGTGCAGGCCGACAGGAGCGCGGTGGCGCCGAGAACCAGCTGCAGAGCGTGCCGTCTCACAGAGATCCAATATACCAAGGGGCTTGGGGCTTGGGGCTTGGGGCTTGAGGCTTGAGGACTTGGGATCCTGGGAGCCACGCGCGGCCGCGGGGGTCGTGTACGAGCGAAGGGCCAGAGCGTTGACGCGCCCCGGCCCTCCCTTGAAGTCCCCCATCGCAGGCCCACCGCCAGGCCTGCCGAAGGCCCTCCGAAGGCCTTACCCGCCCTACAGCCCCGCGACGTTGGTCTGGCGCGTCTTCGCCGGGAAGATCTGCTTGAACGCGACCATGAAGCGGTCCATCTCCTCGGCCGTGCCGATCGAGACGCGCAGGTGCTCGAGCATCGGCGGGAAGGGGCGGCCCACCAGCACTTCCCGCTGGCGGAACTCCTCGATTACGGGCTGCACCTGGCGGCCCAGGTGCACCATGAAGAAGTTGGTCTCCGACGGGATGACGTCGTAGCCGTACGCCTTCAGCTCGCTCGCGGTCTTGGTGCGCAGCGCGATGATCTTGTTCTTCACCTCGGCCTGCGCGGCCGTGTCCTTGATCGAGGCCACGCCGCCGTGCTTCACCAGCACGTTGATGCTGCCCATCGAGAACGGGCGCATCTTCTGGATGATCGGCGCGGGCGCCACGGCATAGCCCAGTCGCATCGCCGCCAGGCCCGCGATCTTCGAGAACGTGCGCGCCACGATGACCGGCCGGCCTTCGAGCACGTAGGGGATCGCGGTCTCGTAGTCTGCCGTGTTCACGAAGTGGTGGTACGCCTCGTCGATGAGGATGGGCATGTCCTTCGGCAGGTTCTCGACGATGGCCTTCACCTCCTGCTTCGGCACGATCAGCCCTGTAGGGTTGTTCGGGTTGCAGAGGTAGTAGAAGCCGATCTCGCTGGCGCGCTGGTTGGCCAGATCGATCATCTTGTTCGTGTCGAGGTTGTAGTCGGCCTTGAGCGGCACCCGGATCGAGTCGGCCTTGATGGCCGTGGCGTGCTGGTACACCGAGCCGTAGGACGGATCGCAGCCGATGGCCTTCTTCCCGCCCAGCAGGAACGTCGTGCCGACGACGTCGAGGATTTCGCCCGAGCCGGCGCCGAGCAGGATGTTCTCGGGCTTGACCCCGTGGTGATCGGCAATCACCTGGACGATGTTGCCGTCGGGGTAGCCGTAGCGGCCCACGTACTTCCAGGCCGCGTTCATGGCCTTCATCACCGAGTCGGGCGGCCCGAAGTTGTTCTCATTGTTGGCGAGCTTGGCCATCCGGTCGTACTGCTCGGGCGTCATGCGCCCGCGCGCACGCTGGGCCGCGACGGCTGCCGGGCCACCCTGGGCCCACAACTCGGCGCTGGACCGCGTGCTCAGATATCCCACCGCCGCTGCCATCCCACCCATGAAGTTGCGTCGCGACACGTGCTTGCCCATGTATCCTCCGGAGCAGGGATTGTAGTGCCCGAGCCGGAGCACCGTGTAACGGGATGTCTCCGCTGAGGGTCAGAACAGGCGCGAGACGAACAGGAGGACGCCGAGGCCGGCGGCGACCTGCAGGGCCAGCGCGGCCTGATCGCGGAGGAAGAGGACGCCCAGCACCACCATGGCGGCGGCGGCCATCAGGACCTCGCGGTAGCGGTCCTCCGCCGTCTCCTGCACGCCCCGGCCTCCGGCGCGGCGGCGCGTCAGGTCGATGACGGTGTTGGCGATCTCGCGGTCCGTCTCGCGATCCATCTCGAAGTAGCGGCCTCCGCCCGCCGTGGCGATGGCGGCGAGCGACGAGCGGTCCAGCACCGAGCGAATGGCGGCCTGCGTGGCGTCGCGCTTGGGGTCGGGGATGATGCCGCCGGCCGTCGTGCCGACGCCGACGACGTGCACGGGGATGCCCGCGGCCTGGGCGAGCTGCATTGACTTGGCCACCTCGCCGCTCCACGCCTGGCCGTCGGAGATGAGGATGAACGCCTTCGCGTTGGCCGACTTGCCCTGCAGCTCCTCGTCCTTCTCGAAGAGCCGCAGTCCCCAGTAGATGCCCCGCTCGATGTTCGTGTCCCAGGAGGCATCGTCTTCGAGGCGGAAGGGGGAGCCCTCGTCCAGGTGATCGAGGAAGAAGAAGTACGTGTTCGGGTCCTTCGTCAGGCGCACCTGCGGCGTGGCGATGTGCGCGAAGAGCGCCAGGGCCACGCGGTCGTCCTCCCAGCGCAGCGACTCGCCGAGCATGCGGAGGAAGCGCATGGAGCGCCGCCAGCGGTTCGTGCCCTGTCCGCGCCGCACCTCGCCGGTGCCCGCCGAGGCGCCGGTCGCGGCCCCCGCGTCGGCCACGTGCATCGATGCCGAGCCGTCCTGCAGCACGACGAAATCCACGCCGGCCGTGCGGATGATGGCGGCGGCGGTCTGCGGGCGCGCGAGGGCGACGAGCGTGAGGGTGAGCGCGGCCAGCAGGCACAGCCAGGCGAGCAGGTCTCCGAAGAAGGGGATCCGCTCGCGAATGGGCAGCGTGCGCCGGCGCCGGAGGGCCAGCACGTCTCCGCGCCGCTGCCACGCCTGGCGCAGCCACAGGAGCAGCAGCACGCCGGGAATGACGAGGAGCGGGAGGTACTGCGGCTCGCCGAACGTGACCTCGGGCAATCGTCCTCCTGGCTAGCCCTTGCGGACGCGCGTCCCGCCCTTGCCCGCCTTCTCGGCTTCCTGCCGCTCGTCGGGCCGCATCGGGACGATCATCTTGAACTGCTTGGACTCGGCGTCCACCGGCACCTCGCCGATGCCGCCGTGGATGGTGTTGCCGCTGGCGCTGTAGTCCACTGGCGCCACGTCGCGCCGGCGCGCGGCGATGGCCGCCCGGAGGCGCGTCGCGTACTCGAAGTTGAACGCGGCCTCGGCGCTGTCCGGGTTCTCGCGCAGCACGTCGGCGTAGGTCTTCACCACGCCGTCCAACCGGCCGACCACCGCCTGCCAGTTCCCCCCGTCGCGCCGAACGGCACGATAGGCGGCATTGGCGGCCAGCAGCTTCGCGTTCGGGTCCGCGGCCACCGCGTCGTAGTCGCCTTCCCAGTACTTGGACGTGGCGCTGAGCGCCCGCGCGTCCTCGACGGTCTTTCC
>CAZLBU010000188.1:5420-5900 GCA_964557815.1 uncultured Bifidobacteriaceae bacterium
ACGGCGCGCGCGCCGGCTTCCTGGTAGCGCAGCGTCACGAGATCCCGCTCGGCCGCGGCCACCCGCCGCTCGAGCTCGCTGCCGCGCCACGCCAGCAGCCCCGCCCCGGCCAGGACGGCCGCCACTGCCAGATATCCGATCGTCGCTCGCATCATCTGCTCCTTCGCTGTCGGGAGAGGGGTGAACCACGTCGGGAGGGAATCACCTTCGGGAGGGACAGTGCGACGGGAGCGTCACATGCGTTGAGTTCGGATCCGCCCGCACCCGTCCGCACCCGTTCGCACCCGCCCGCACCCGCCCGCACCCGCCCGCACCCGCCCGCACCTAGGGGAACGTCCGAAACACCGGCACCGTCATCCTGAGCAGCAGCGCCAGCGACCACAGCGCCGCCGCGATCATCGCAAATGGCGAGAAGCGCGGCCGCTCGGTGCTGTACTGCTTGAGCTCGATCTTCCCGGCCGCGGCCCGGTCGATGTCCGA
>CAZLBU010000189.1:0-5813 GCA_964557815.1 uncultured Bifidobacteriaceae bacterium
CGTGTGGATGGGGCAGCCGTGGTGGTTCTTCTCGGTGTTCGTGGCCCTGAAGGCGATGATCGATATCGGCAGCCTGCTGCCGCCGTGGACCCCGAAGAAGCCGCCCGCATGGATGGCACGCGGCGCGAACTGGATGGACCGGAAGGCCGGGCACCGGCAGCGCTCCCCCGAGACCTTCGAGCAATTCTGGGAGCGCACCGAGCGGGAGCAGGCGGCACAGTTCGCCCGCGACGAGGAGGTCGTGGAGGGTGCCTGAGGGCGACACGATATTCCGTGCCGCCGCGGCACTCCAGCGGGCCCTGGCCGGCCAAGTGGTCACCGGGTTCGACACCGCGCTCGCGCAGCTCTCGCGCGTTCACGACGACACGCCCATCACGGGACGCACCATCGAACGGTGCGAGTCCGTGGGCAAGCACCTGCTCATCTGGTTCTCAGGCGATCTGGCGCTCCGCACGCACATGCGAATGAGCGGGTCGTGGCACCTCTATCGCCCTGGCGAGGCCTGGCAGCGCCCCGCCCGCGCGATGCGGGTCCGCATCGACACCGACGCATGGGTGGCGGTCGCCTTCGACGTCCCGGTCGCGGAGTTCCTGCGCGCGCGCGACCTTCCGCGGAGCCGCGCCCTGGCGCCGCTCGGCCCCGATCTGCTGTCACCCGGGTTCGATCGCGCGGAGGCCCTGCGCCGCCTCGCGGGGGCGGGGGACCGCCCCATCGCGGAGGCGCTGCTCGACCAGCGCGTGGTGGCGGGCATCGGCAACATCTTCAAGTCAGAGGTGCTGTTCCTGGCCGGCGTGCATCCCGACCGCCCCGCGTCGAGCCTGGCGGGCGAGGAGCGCGCGGCCATCCTCGACATTGCCGGCCGCCTGCTGCGTGCCAACGCCGGCTCCGGGCCGCACGGCCCCATCGTCACCTACCGGAGCCTGCGGCAGTTGGCAGGTCGCGCGTCGCCGGATGCAGGCGTGTGGGTGTATGGCCGTCGCGGCAAGCCGTGCCGGAAGTGCGGGACGCCGATCGAGGGGGCCAAGCGAGGCGTGGACGCGCGGGCGACGTACTGGTGCCCACACTGCCAACGTGGATAGGCACACAGAATGCGCCGCAGATGGGACGCAGATGGACGCAGATGAACGCAGATGAGACACAGATGAAGGGATCCGGGGAGTGGTCACGAGAGCTCGCAGCGTGGGGCTACGCCGCCCCGATCGGACCGACCGTCTCCCCCACCCGTTCTGGATGCGCGTAGACGTTGAACGTCGCCCCACGCACGAACCCGCACAGCGTGATGCCGGAATCCCTGGCGAGATCGATCGCGAGGCTCGAGGGCGCCGAGACAGACGCGATGAGCGGGATGCCGGCGAGCAGAGCCTTCTGCACCAGCTCGAACGACGTGCGCCCGGACACCTGGAGCATCGCGCGTGACAGGGGCAGCTTTCGCTCCAGCAGCATGCGGCCGGTGATCTTGTCCACGGCGTTGTGACGCCCGACATCCTCGGCGGCCAGGAGCAGCCTGCCGGCGAGATCGAAGAGCCCCGCGGCGTGCAGGCCACCAGTGGTTTCGAACACCCGCTGCGCCTGCCGCAGCGTGGAGGGCAACGACCCGATCACCGACGCCGGCACGGTCCAGTCGCCATCGACCGCGCTCACGCGCGATCGCAGCGATTCGATGGTGCGGCGCCCGCACAGGCCGCAGGACGCGGTCATCATCACCTGGCGGCGCCCTGCCAGGCGGCTCTCCAACCGCTCCACCGCTGGACCGGTGACCGTGACGTTGATGACGTTGTCACGGCCCTCCTGGTCCGCGTCCTGGCAGTGCTCGATGAGCCCGATCTCGTGCACGCCGTGGACCACGTCCTCGGCCAGCAGGAAGCCGGCCGCGAGGTCGCGGTCGGCGCCGGGCGTGCGCATGATGACGGCGAACGGCGATCCGTTCACGCGCACCTCCATGGGCTCCTCGACGGCGACCGCTTCGTCCCGTGGGCCCCCTGCCGGTCCGACATGGAGGCTGGCGTACGTGCGGGTGCCTCGATCAGACATGGTTGCGCAGCGCCAGCTCGCGCGGATGGGGTTGGAGGTAGGTCTGGCCCAGGAGGTACTCCACCCTGTGGCGTTTCGCGTAATGGTGCAGCAGGGTGAGGGGCACGACCAGCGGCACGTGTCCCTTGCGGTACTCCTCGATGCTGGCCGCGAGCTCGTCCCGCGTGCCCGTGTCCACGAGGCCCCGCAGGTAGCCCAGCATGTGCTGCATCACGTTCACGTGCCTGGCGGGCGTGGCGAGGGCCCGCAGGCCGTCCATGAATGCGCGGGTGTACTCCGCTCGCAGTTCAGCGCGGGGCCGGCCCTTGGCGCTTGCCACAAGCGCGCCGAGCGCCTTGTAGGTGGCAGGACGGTGCGCCAGCAGCGTCAGCTTGTGCGCGGTGTGGAACTTCACCAGGTCGCCGATGGTCCAACGCCCGTCGAAGAGCGCGCGCAGCCGGGCGTGGGCGAACACGCGCTCGATGAAGTTCTCGCGAAGCCGCGCGTCGGTCAGGCGGCCCTCCTCCTCTACCGGCAGGTCGGGGCATGCGGTCAGCAGCGCCTCCGCAAACAGCCCGCGTCCCTTGCGCTCGCCCACGCCACCGCCGCCGCCGTAGATCTTCACGCGCTCGAGGCCGCAGCTCGGCGAGTCGCGCTTGAGGATGAAGCCGTCGAGGCCCTGACCGGCCACCGCGTGCGCCTTCTGGCGAGACCAGCCGGCCATCTCGTCGGTCCAGTCCACTCCGGTGCGGGGCGCGATGAGGCGCACGCGGATGCCGTTGACGAGCGTCCCGCCCTCCGGCGAGTGTTCGAGCCGCATGGTCGGGCGCGGCACCGGGAGGCCCGACTCGACTTCCGGGCACATCGGCACCCAGGTCACCTGGGGCCCGAACACGTCCACGAGGTAGGCGTCGCGCTTGTGCCCGCCGTCCCACCGCACCTGCTCGCCCAGCAGGCAGCGGGAGATTCCGATGCGCACCACCTGCCCATTATGCCTCTGCCATCGCCGGGCACGGCACGTGCGCGGGGGGTCGAACCGGCACACGTCTCCCTACTGCAGCACGTGTGTCCGGTTCAACAGGGCCTGGCGCACCTCCTCGACGACAACGTCGGGGAGGGCGGGCTTGACGACGAAGCGATCGCATCCGGCGAGGCGGGCCTGCTCCAACGCGCTGGCCATGGCGTGGCCGGTCAGCGCGACCACCGGGATGTGCCGCGTGCCGGGGTCGGCTTTCAGGCGCCGCGTCGCCTCCCATCCGTCCAGGCCCGGCAGCGAGAGGTCCATGAGGATGACATCGGGCGCGTGCGTGCGGGCCAGTTCGATGGCGCTCATCCCGTCGGCCGCCTCGACCACGCGGAAGCCGGACACGAGCAGCGACTCGGCATACATCTCGCGCGCGTCGGCGTAGTCGTCCACGACCAGCACGAGGGGAGAGGCCGGTTCAGGCATCGGCGGCGAGTATACCCAGCCGATCGGATGCGTCAAGCACAGCCACGTGCCGCGGTTGGGCTAGGATCGTGACATGGCCGCGACCTACTCGTTCGACGTCACTTCCACCATCGACCTGCAGGAGGTGGACAACGCCATCAACCAGGCCCGCAAGGAGATCGCGCAGCGCTACGACTTCAAGGGCTCCACCGCCGCCATCGAGCTCGACCAGAAGGCCAACACCCTGACGCTCTCCGCCGAGGACAACTTCAGGCTCGAGGCGCTGTGGGAGATCCTCGCCACGCGCATGGTGCGCCGCAACGTCGCCGTCAAGAACCTGAAGCGCGGCGACGCGGAGCCGGCTGCAGGCGGCACGGTGCGCCAGGTGGTCACGCTGCAGATGGGCATCCCCAGCGAGGCCGCTCGCGAGATCGTCAAGCACCTGAAGGACCTCAAGCTGAAGAAGGTGCAGGCCGCCATCCAGGGCGATCAGCTGCGCGTGTCGTCGCCGTCGAAGGACGAGTTGCAGGCCGCGATGGGCGCGCTCCGCGCGAAGGACTTCGGCATCGCGCTCCAGTTCGGGAACTATCGCTAGGTGCGAACAGGTGCGAACAGGTGCGGGCGGGTGCGATCAGGTGCGCCGCGGCTGCCGTTTGCGGTAGCCAGGGAAGGCTCGATTCACCTCGGCCTCGCCGATGACGCGCCAGGCGCGGGGCGCAAGCGAGCCCAGTTCGAGGCCGCCGATCTGCACGCGGCGGAGGCGCGTCACCTCGTGGCCGATGGCCTCGAAAAGACGTCGGACTTCGCGGTTCCGGCCCTCGGTCAGCGTCACGACGAGGTGCGACTCGCGTGACGACGCCTTTCGGAGCACGACGGACGGCGCGGCCAGGCGCTCGCCCCTGCTCTCTACGCCCCGGCCAAGGCGTTCGACGTCCTCGTCCGTGACACGTCCCCGCGCGGTGACCAGGTAAACACGCGGCACGGCGGATCGGGGGTCCGTCAGCCAGTCCGCGAAGCGCGTGTCGTTGGTCAGCAGGAGCAGCCCGCTGGTGGCAAGGTCCAGCCGCCCGATCGGGACGACGTGCACGCCGAGATCGTCGAGCAGCGAATAGACGGTCGGTCGCCCCTCTGGGTCGGATCTCGTCGTCACCACCCCGCGTGGCTTGTGCAGCGCGACCACCACCCGCGCAGCAGGCGCTGCGCGCACGCCGCGGATTCGGATGCTCGCGCGCTCGGGCACAACCATCGCGCGTGGGTCGATGATGACGCGGCCGTCGACCTCGATCCCCCCGGCCTCGATGACCCGGCGTGCCTCGGCGCGGCTCGCGAGCCCCAACTTCGACAGCGCCCGATCCAACGGCACGAGCCCACGAGGGCGACCGGTTCTCATCCTCCAGCCTCACGCACCCGTTCGCACCTGCCCGCACCTGATCGCACCCGCCCGCACCTGTTCGCACCCGCCGGCACCTGATCGCACCGCCCGCACCTACCCAAAGAGCACCGCCCCCAGCCCCAGGTAGAAAAGCAGGGTCGCCACATCGGTGCTCGCCAGCACCAGAGGCCCCGCGGCGATGCGCGGATCGGCCTTGAACGCGCGGATAACCGTGGGCCAGAGGACGCCGAACAGGCAGGCCGTGACGATGGAGGCGGCGATGGCCCCGCCGATGACCGCGGCTCCCGGCAAGTCTCGCCGCCATGCGATGACGACCAGGGCCACCACTCCGCCGCACGCTGCCCCGAGCAGGGCGGCCGTCCGCGCCTCCTTCCACAGCGCCGACGCGATCCGGCGCGGCTTCAGCGAGTCGTCCGTCAGGCTCTGCAGCGTCAGTGTCGCCGACTGCATGCTCACGCTCTCGCCCAGCGCCAGGACGATGGGGATGAAGAGCGCCAGGACGACGATGTTGTCGAGCAGCACCTCGAACTGGGCGGCGATGACCGCGCAGACGAGGCCGCCCGCGATGTTCGACAGCAGCCACGGGAAGCGGTCGCGGAACGAGGTCCACGGCGTGCGCATCGCCGTGGCATGCACGCCGAGCAGCTGGAAGATGTCGTCGTACGTGCGGCGCGCGAGGTCGATGACCTCGTGGGTGAACAGGCTGATATCCACGACGCCGACGAGTTCGCCGTTGTCCTGGATGACCGGGAACGCCAGCAGCTTCCGCGTCGCGAAGTACTCGCTGGCGATGAGCACCGTCGCCCAGCTCGGGATGGCGACCACGTCGGCGATCATCACCTCGTTGACGCGCTGCTCGGGCAGCGCCGCCAGCAGGTGTCGGGCCGGCACGATGCCCACCAGTCGCCGCTCATCGTCCACCACGTAGAAATAGTGGATGTCCGAGGTGGTGATGCTGGCCCGGACGACCGGCAGCGCCTC
>CAZLBU010000190.1:0-907 GCA_964557815.1 uncultured Bifidobacteriaceae bacterium
GGTGGCCTCGATGGGGAACCCCGGGAGGTTCGTGAGCCGCTGGTAGAACGGCCCGTTGTCCCAGAAGTTCTCCTCGCTGCAGCCGATGCAGCCGTGGCCGGATTGAATCGGGAAGCTGACGCCGTTGTTCCACTTCGTTACGGCACACGCGTTGTAGGTCGTCGGCCCACGGCATCCCATCTTGTACAGGCAGTAGCCCTTCTTTGCGTTCTCGTCGTCCCAGGACTCCACGAAGAGCCCGGCGTCGTAGTTGGGCCGGCGGTAGCAGGTGTCGTGGACGCGGCGCGAGTAGAACGCCTTCGGGCGTCCCACGCGGTCGAGCTCGGGAATGGTGCCGAACGCGAGCAGGTGGACGATGGTGCCGGCCATCACCTCGCCGATGGGCGGGCAGCCGGGCACCTTGATGATGGGCTTGTCGGTGATGATCTTGTGCACCGGTGTCGCCCCGGTCGGGTTGGGGCTGGCCGCCTGGATGCAGCCGTTCGACGCGCAACTTCCCCACGCCACGATCGCCTTCGCGCCGGCCGCGGCCTCCTTCACGATGTCGAGTGCCGTGCGCCCGGCGATGGTGCAGTAGACGCCGTCAGCGGCGGTCGGGATGGATCCCTCGACGAGCATCAGGTACTCGCCGGGGTACTTGGTCATGGTGTCGTGCAGGGCCTTCTCGGCCTGTGCGCCCGCAGCCGCCTGGAGGGTCTGCGTGTAATCGAGCGAGAGCTTGTCGAGGATGATGTCCGAAACGATGGGGTGCGACGAGCGGATGAACGACTCGCTGCAGCACGTGCACTCCTGGAAGTGGAACCAGACCACCGGCAGGCGGGGCTTGGTCTCGAGGGCCTTGACCACCTGGGCAATGGCCGAGGACTCCATCCCAGCAGCAGCGGTGAGCCAGGCGCAGAACTTCAGG
>CAZLBU010000190.1:917-4742 GCA_964557815.1 uncultured Bifidobacteriaceae bacterium
CGGGCTGACCAGCAGGGTCATGGCGGCACCGGCGAACTTCAGGAAGTCGCGGCGGGAATGCCCCTGCAGCCTGGCGTGTTCCCAGATGGTGAGCGGTCGACCCATGATTACCTCCCACGCCGAAGCGTGCGGTCCGGGGACGCTTCCGATACGACTCCGTCTGAGGCGGGCTGTGCATACCGCGTACCACGGTCGAACGCCCGTTCAACCCCGATCCGGGGCCATTTCTACGGTGTCCTGACGGATTCCCCGACAGTGTGACGGATTACCGTCGCGGGGCTCATCCCGGGGCGGCGAGATTCCGGGACAGGTCCGGGAAAGGGAAGGGTCGAGAGGAGAAGACGGGCGCGGGCGTGGGCGGGACGTTCGAGGCGGGCGGCGCGAGCCGCCCACCCCGACCTAGAGCCCTAGCAGGAGACGCACTTGTGGTTGTTCACCGCGCCCAGCGACTCGAGCAGCTTGATGGTCTCGGGGAACGGCTGGATGCGCTGAACGGGGCCATTGGCCATGTCCACGGTCGTTCGGCCCTCGCGGTCCACGGCCTTGACGTTGGCCCCCTTCGAGACGAGGTACTTGATCATCTCGTTGTCACCGCGTGCCGCGGCGTGGTGCAGGGCCGTCATGCCCTCGTGGTCCACGGCGTTGACGTCCGCGCCGTGGACTTCGACGAGGTACTGCACGGCGGCCAGCATGCCGGTCGGCGCGAAGCGGTGGGCGTTGGCGGCAAAGCCCTCGCCGTAGCCCACGCCCGCGGCCGCCTGCAGCGGCGTCACCGACGGTCCGCCCAGCGGCACGGGGGGAAGGCCGGTGGTGTCCCGGGTCTCGCGCTGCTCGCCATCGCCGAGGCGGGGCCGGCCGGCCGGCTTCATCGTCGGGATGTGCGGGTCGGCGCCGTAGGAGGTGAGCAGCTTCATCGCCTCGACGTCGGCGGCGTAGGCCGCGCGCCAGAAAGGTGTCGCGCCAATCTCGTCCACGCCCGACAGGTCGAAGCTGTAGCCGGAGTACCAGACCTTCTTCTTGAGCCGCGCGTTGACGTCGGCGCCCTTGTCGAGCAGCACCTTCATCATCTGCAGGTAATCGAGCTTCTGCTGTCGATAGGCCTGCGGCTGCGGGTAGAGCGCTTTGGGCGCCCACTGGACGTTGAGCGCGGCATAGAGCGGTGCCGCGCCGTTCTCGGCGGCCAGGTTCACGTCGGCGCCGCGCTCGACGAGTAGCTTCGCGAGGTCGAAGTGACCGTTGACGAGCGCCGTCATCAGCGGGCTGTTCCTGTCACTCGCGGCCACCTGGTTGATGTCGGCACCCGCCTCGAGGAGCGCCAGCACCGACTCCACGTGACCGTCACGCGCGGCGAAGAGGAGCGGTGTGAAACCGCCCTGCCCCGCCACGAGCTCGTTCAGCTGGAACTGCCGGTCCACGCCAGCAACCTGGGGCGGCCGGCGGTTCGCGGCAGGCGCCCCCTGCGCGGGTCGTCCCGCAGCGGCCTGCCCGGCCGGCGCGCCTGCCTGCCCCTCGCGGGGGGGCTGCCCGGGCACCTGCGGATTGCCGCCGTTGAAGCCCAGCCTGTCGCGCGTGAGGGCGGAGAGGTCCACGACCTTCGTTGCGGCCTTGAGGTCCGCGCCGCGGCCGGCGAGCACCTTGATGACGTCGTGGCGATTGGCCGAGGCCGCGAACATCAGGGCGTTGAGGCCGCGGACGTTCTCGACCGCGTTGACGTCGACGCCCGCGTCGAGGAGCGCCGTCACGGTCTCTGCGCTGCCCGACGCCGCCGCCACCATCAGCGGGGTGGTCCCCGTGGCAGTGGCCTGCTTCGCGTCGGCGCCCGCCTTCACCAGCACCGGGATCACGGCGGCCTTCCCCTGGCGGGCGGCCAGGAACAACGGCGTGTAGGCGCCGAGGCGCGTGACGGCCTTGACGTTGGCGCCCGCGACGAGGAGCATCTGCGCCATCTCGGCATCGCCGTTCATGGCGGCCCAGTGGAGGGCGGTCATGCCGTCGCCCTGCGCGGCGTTGACGTCCGCCGCCTCCTTGAGGAGGGTCTTCACCGCCTCGCGGTCGCCCCGCTGAGCGGCGTCGGCCACGCTCCGCGGCGCCTGCGCCTGCAGGGCCACCGACAGCAGCAGTGCGCCGGCGACGCCGGCCAGCGCACCCGTCACCAATCGTGTGCAGACCATGTGGCGAATCCTCAGGCCTGCGAGACCGTGGTCTCGGGCGCGCTGTTCAGGTCCATCGTGCCGGTGCTGTCGCCGAGCGCCTTCATGTCGTCCAGGCCCAGCGCGTGCGCCGCGGTCAGCAGCGCGTTGGCCATCGGCGTGCCGTCGGCGGCCTTCACGTGGACGCCGCCCTTCAGGGCGCCGCCCGCGTGGCCGGCGAAGATCAGCGGGCACCGCTTGTGGTTGTGGACGTTGGAATTGCCCATGGGCGAGCCGTAGATGACCAGCGTGTTCTCGAGCAGGTTCGACTCGCCGTCCCGGGTGTTCTTCAGCTTCTCCAGGAAGTAGGGGATCATGCTCACGTGGTACTTGTTGATCTTCGCGTACTCGGTGATGCGGTCGTCCCGATCCTGGTGGTGTGACGCCGAGTGGAACGCGGCCTTGTAGCCGCTCTCCGCGTACACGCGGTTCGAGGCGTCGCGCCCCAGCTTGAAGGCGAAGACGCGGGTGGTGTCGGACGCAAACGCGATGGCCTGCAGGTCGAACATCAGCTTGACGTGCTCCTCGAACGAGTCGGGCACGCCGATGGGGGCGCCGGGCAGCTCGCGCGGCTCGCCAGTCCGGTTCTGCGCCTCGATGCGCTCGATGCGGCGCTCGATCTCGCGCACGTCCTCGAGGTAGTCGGCCAGGCGGGCGCGATCGGACGCGCCGAGGTCCTTGTTGAGGCGCGCGACGGCCGTGCCCAGCCAGTCGAGGATGCTCTTGTCCTCGGCGCGCCGCTCCCGCCGCTCGCCGGGCGTGGCGCCCACGCCGAACAGCTGGTCGAACACGACGCGCGGGTCGCGGATCATCGGGAGCGGGTCGGTCGGCGACGCCCAGCTGATCGAGTCGGTATAGACGCACGAGTAGCCATACGAACAGCCGCCCGCCTGGTCCACGTTCTCGATGCAGAGCTGCATGGACGGGATGGGCGTCTCCTGCCCGAACTTCTGCGCGTACATCTGGTCCAGCGACGTGCCGACGAAGACGTCGGAGCCCTGCGTCTGCTTCGGGTGGCACTGGGTGAGGAACACGGCGCTCGACCGGAAGTGGTCACCGCCAATCTCCGGGGCGGTGAACGCCTCGGCATTGCGCACGTCAGTGTTGCTGACGATGGTCAGGTGCTCGCGGAACGGCTCCATCGGCGCCAGGCTGCTCGGCGACAGGTCGAAGCCGCGCCCCACCTTCTCGGGCGCCCACATGAACTTCTTCGCGCCGAAGGCCGTGCTCCCCGCCGCGCCGTGCACGATCTCGATGGCGGCCAGCCGCACGCGCTTCGGATTGGCCTTCGCGTAGGCCGTACCCGCGGGCACCATCGCCTCGAGGAACGGCAGGGCCATGGTGACGCCCATGCCCCTCAGCATCGTCCGGCGGGAAATGTGCTTCTTCGTGATGATCATCGGGTCTCCTCGAAACGGCTAACGGGCGGCCTTGTCCATGTCGGCGTTCTTCGGGGCGGGCGCGTCGGGCGCCGCCATGCGGAAGGCCTGGCTGTTGGCCACGGCCATGACGAAGGCCGACAGCTTCAGGTCCTGCTTGCGGGCCTCGCGCACGATGCTCCGCACCATCGGCATGTCGGCGGACTCCACACGGCGGCCGAGCGCGTAGGTGAGCAGGTTCTCGGTGAAGCTCAGGA
>CAZLBU010000190.1:4769-5759 GCA_964557815.1 uncultured Bifidobacteriaceae bacterium
CGTCGAAGTTGTCGAGCGCCAGGCCCAGCGGATCGATGACGCGGTGGCACGAGTTGCACGACGGGTTCTTGCGGTGCTCCTCCATGCGCTCGCGCGTGGAGAGCATCTTGCCGCCCGCGGTGGCCTTCACCGAGTCGTCCAGCGACGGGACGTTCGGCGGCGGCGCCGGCGGCGGCGAGCCGAGCAGCACTTCCATCACCCACTTGCCGCGCTGAACGGGCGAGGTGCGGTCCGCCACCGAGGTGAGCGTCAGGATGCTGCCCTGGCCCAGCAACCCGCGGCGATAGTCCGGCACCGCGACGCGCTGGAAATCGTTGCCCGCGACGTTGGGGAGCCCGTAGTGCTTCGCCAGCCGCTCGTTGACGAACGTGTAGTCCGCGGTGAGCAGGTCCAGCACGCTCCGATCCTCGCGCACGACGCTGTCGAAGAGGAGCTTGGTCTCCTCTTCCATCGCGTCGGCCAGGGTCTCGTCGTACTGCGGGAAGGTCAGGTAGTCGGGAATGATCTTCTCGAGGTCCTGCAGGCGAAGCCACTGGGCGGCGAAGCGATCAGACAGAGCGCGGCTGCGCGAATCGGCCAGCATGCGCCGCACCTGGCGGGTGAAGCCGGCCTGCGTGCGGAGGCCGCCCTGGCTGGCGGCGCGCAGCAGGTCGGCGTCGGGCGCCGTGCCCCAGAGGAAGAACGACAGCCGCGACGCCAGGTCGGTGTCGGAAACGCGGTAGGCCCGCATCGTCGAGGCCGCGGGCATCGGCTCGAGGCGGAACAGGAAGCGCGGGCTCATCAGGATGGACTGCACGGCCATCCGCACGCCGCCCTCGAAGCCCCCGCTCTCGCGGCCCCGCTCGTAGAACATCATCGCGTCCTGCAGATCCTCGGCCGACGGCTCGCCGCGGTAGGCCTGCGCCGTGAGCCGCTTGACGATCGACAGCGCGCAGGATTCCTCCTCGGCTGCCGACGTGGGCCGGCACGTGAAGATCTTCGCGCGGCTCG
>CAZLBU010000191.1:0-4522 GCA_964557815.1 uncultured Bifidobacteriaceae bacterium
TTGCCTTCTTCGCGGTGCTGTTCGCGCTGGCGGTGCTCAACGTGCGCCGGCCGGACGTGCACAAGCGCCTGATGCTGGTCGCAACGGTGTCGCTGCTGAACGCGGCCGTAGGCCGATTGTTCCTCCTCGCGGTGGGCGGGCCTCCGCCGGCGGCCGGGGTCGAGCCGCCGCCGGTTCTGGTCACCGTGCCGGCTGGCCTGGTGACCGATCTGCTGCTGGTGCCGGCCCTGTGGCACGACTGGAAGACGCTGGGGCGGGTGCACCCGACCTACTGGATCGCCGGCGCGGCGCTGGTAGCCAGCCAGCTGTTGCGCGTGCCGCTGGCGGCGTCACCGGCCTGGCACGCCGTGGCCGGGTGGGTGTCGGCGGTCCTTCCCTGATCGGTCGTGGTGCCGACGCGCGGGTCGTGGTGCGCCCGGCGCCGGCCGCCCTCGCTGCATCACCAGCAACCGCGGCGTCCTCTGGCTCACGCGACTCCGCGCCGCGCCGCTCGATATACTCACGACGTGGACTTCGCCACCGTCAAGTCGGTGTTGGCGGCTTTCGAGCGGGAGGGCGTCCGCTACGCCATCTTTGGCGCGGCCGCCCTGAACCTGCACGGTCTGGCGCGCTTCACGGAAGATCTCGACGTGTTTCTGGAGCCAACGGCGGACAACATCGTGCGCCTTCGCCGCGCGTTGGCCAGCGTGTTCGCTGACCCGAGCATCGAACAGATCACGGCGGAGGACCTCCTCGGAGAGTACCCAGCAGTCCAGTACATTCCTCCGGCGGGGACCTTTCACCTGAACCTGCTGACGCGGCTGGGGCAGGCGTTCGCGTTTGGAGACCTCGAGGTCGTGCGCGCGCCCTTCGAGGACCTCACCGTGAGCGTCGTCAGCCCGCGCACGCTGTACCGGATGAAGCGCGACACCGTGCGGCTGAAGGACAAGGCCGATGCTCAGCTGCTGAAAGAGCGTTTCCACCTCGAGGATCCCTGATGCCGGTCCGCAAGTTCCGCTCGGTCGAGGAGATGAACCAGCCCGTCTGGCGCAATCCTGGCGATCCTGCGCTGTACAGAGTCATCGCGGAACTCTGGGAGACGGGGCTCCGGTTGCATGGACGTCGCTTCACTCCGGGTGTGCGCCGGTTCCGTGGCATCGACGAGCTCGAGGCGGCGGCGCAACGACCGTCCTCATCGACATGAATCAGCGGCGTGGACATGGACAGGCGTGTGCGCGGGGCCGGCTGTGCCTTGGCAGCGCCCTCGTGATCGCGTGTGTCGCCGCGGCCGCCGCGCAGGACCCGGGACGCGACTATCCACAGTGGCGCGGAGTGAATCGCGACGGCGCGGCCAGCGCGTTCCAAGAGCCGGCGACGTGGCCCGAGACGCTCACCAGGCGCTGGAAGGTCGACGTGGGCGAGGGCTACGCCACGCCCCTCGTCGTGGGCGACACCGTCTACGTCTTCGCCCGGCGCAACGGCAACGAGGTGATGACGGCCCTCGACGCGGCGACCGGCCGCGAACGCTGGCACACGGGTTACCCGGCGCCGTACAAGCCGGACGTCCTGGCCGCGGCGCACGGCGAGGGGCCCAAGGCCACTCCTCTCTTCCACAACGGCCGGCTGTTCACGCTCGGCATGACCGGCATCGTCTCCGCATTCGACGCCGCCAACGGACGGCTCCTGTGGCAGACGCCGGACACGGCGGAGCATCCCACCTACGGCATGTCGGTGTCGCCGGTCGGTGAAGGCGGGCTGGTGATCGTCCATCCCGGCAATCACGGACCGCTGACCGCGTTCGACGCGAAGACCGGCGCGGTCCGGTGGTCCACGCCCGGTCGTGCCGCCTACGCCTCACCGATCGTCGTGGAGCTCGGCGGCGTTCGCCAGGTGGTGACCATGACCGGCAACAGCGTGCTCGGCGTCTCCGTGCCGGATGGGGCGCGGCTGTGGGAGCACGCATGGCCGTCACGCGGCACGCCGAGCGCCATCACGCCCATCCAGCACGGCGAGACGCTCATCGTCAGCAGCCAGGGCATGGGCGTCACCGCGCTCAAGCCGACCATGAGAGGCGGCGCCTGGACCGTCGATGTCGTGTGGGAGACCACGGACGTCTCCCTGTTCCTCAGCAATCCGGTGCTCGTGGGCAACGCCTTGTTCGGCCTGTCCGAGAAGGCCAGGGGCCAGTTCTTCGCGCTCGATGCCGACAGCGGGCAGGTCCTGTGGCTCGGCCCACCCCGGCAGGCCGAGAACACGGCGGTCGTCAAGGCCGGCCAGCTTCTCTTCCTGCTGAACGACGATGCGGAGCTGATCGTGGCGAAGAGCAGCCGGAGCGGCTTCGAGCCCCTCGCGCGGTATGCCGTGGCCACGAGCGCGACGTGGGCCCAGCCGGCGGTCTCGGGCAACCGCATCTTCGTCAAGGACGTCTCGTCGATTACGCTCTGGACACTCAATTGAAGAGCACGCTCGCCACTGCTGTCTTCGTCTCGGTGTTCATGGCCGCTGTCGCGGGGCAGGCACCGGGTCGCCGCCCGAGCCCGGAGGCCGCTCCCCTGCCGGTGTGGGCGCCCGTCATCGTCAAGCATCGGTTGAGCAATGGCCTTCCGGTGTGGATCGTCGAGCAGCACGAGCTGCCGGTCGTGCAGATGAGCCTGGTGGTGCGAACCGGAACGGCCGCCGATCCACCGGGACGATTCGGGGTCGCCAGCCTCACCGCTGCGCTGCTCACCGAGGGTGCCGGTGCACGCTCCGCCGTCGAGTTCGCCGACGAGCTCGATGCTCACTTCGCCAATCTCTCCGCATCGACCACCGCGGACACGTCGTTGGTTCGGCTGTACGTGCCGGTCACGGGACTGGCCCCCGTGCTGCCGCTAATGGCCGACATGGTGCAGCGCCCCACCTTCCCGGCGTCGCAGTTGGAACGCGCGCGGCGGTAGCGCCTGGCGACGCTGCGCGGCGTGCGCGACGATCCCGACGCGCTGGCCGCTCTCGCGTTCGCACGGGGGCTCTACGGTCCCGGCAACCGCAACGCCGCGCCGCTGATCGGCTCCGCCAGCAGCCTCGAGGCCCTGACGGTGGAGGACGTCGCGGCGTTTCACAAGTCCGCCTATCGGCCAGCCAACAGCACCCTGCTGGTCGTGGGCGCTGTGAAGCCGGATGATGTGCTGCCGCTGCTCGAGACCCACTTCGGGAAGTGGCAGCCGGCTGGAGCGCGCGACACCGTCCCCGCGCCGGCTCCCGAGGTTCGGCGTCCCGCCCGTCAGCTGCTCCTCGTGGACGTGCCGGACGCGCCGCAGTCGCGGATCTTCGCCGGCGGCGTGAGCGCCACGAGCGCAACGGCAGACTATTTCCCGATTCAGATTCTGAACGCGGTGCTCAGGGGCAGGTTCGGATCGGCCCGCACCCCGACGCTGCGCGAATACACCACAGGCGTTCGCCCGGGCTTCGACCGGCGCCGATCCGCGGCACCGCTGGCCGTGTCCACGGCCGCGCAGGGCCACAAGACCGCCGAGGCGTTGGCGGAGGTGCTCGGCGAGCTGGCCGACGTGCTGAAGACGATATCCGCTGACGAGCTCGCGCGCGCGAAGGCCACGGTCGCGCTCGAGTTCGCGCGGACGTTCGAGGCGACCGGCCGCATCTCGAGCAGGTTGCAGGCCCTGGAAACGCTGGTGGCCTTCGACCTGCCGGACGACTACTACTCCACCTATGTAAGGGCGATCCAGGCCGTCTCGGCGGACGATGTCCAGCGCGTGGCCACGCAGTACCTCCAATCCGAGCATCTCGTGATCGCCATCGTGGGCGATCGGAAGACGATCGAACCTGGCCTTCGCGCGCTCGGCATCGGTCCGCTCACGACGGTGGGCATCGACGAGTTGTTCGCCACGCCGAGGTGACCGACCCTATTCTGACGGCGATCTCGCGCCGTCGGCCGGGTGACGAGATGCGAGAACGTGCCGTGCAAGCCTGTCGGCTGCTTCACGAAGTGTTGGGGGTCTCATGCCTCTCGTCACTTCACCGACGCAGCCCTGACTACAGCGCTCAGGGCCGAGGTTGCGTCGCTCCGGCCTCGAAACAGCGCAATCGGATGGGTGGAGAGCGGGCGAATCCGGTCCTCCCAGATCTCGGCGCTGTCGTATCTCTTTACCCACCAAGTACCGTTGTAGGTACCGAGCGGAACGACATAGGAGTGCCCGGGGAGAAAGGGGAGGTCACCGATGCGTCCTGCCCGAACTGTGACCTTGTTCCTGTCCTTCTCGATGACAACTTCCCCTCCAGGCGACGTGAACACAACTTCGCCACCTTCAGAAAGAGTCTCATCCGCTGGGCGCTTCAGAAGGCGCGTTACTAACGCTCTAACGGACGAGTTAATCCAACGTCTAT
This sequence comes from uncultured Bifidobacteriaceae bacterium, assembly GCA_964557815.1. Taxonomy (GTDB): domain Bacteria; phylum Acidobacteriota; class Vicinamibacteria; order Vicinamibacterales; family UBA2999; genus VFZN01. The sequence goes on from CAZLBU010000191.1 coordinate 4,360, forward strand.
CTGAAGTCAACTCACCCACAACAGACCTGACCTCAACAACAGCAACAGCGACCGCTTGACGAACCGCGAAATCGAATGGAGACTGGCCTTCGGGCGGTGGAGGTGGCGTTCCCATTGGTTGTCGGTCCACGATTTCGATGATTTCGTCGGCTGACGTTACTTC
>CAZLBU010000191.1:4532-5732 GCA_964557815.1 uncultured Bifidobacteriaceae bacterium
GCTGTCAATTGGTCGTCGGTTGAATCCCGCTGGTCCAGCTTCAATGGTTCGGATTCGCGCTGACATCTGAGGATCAGCTGGAACGCCAAAGCCCCCAATTGGTCTTTGGGATTCAATCGTCTGTGCAGCACGTACCGACGGCGCCAACGCCATGACGACAAGCGATGCGACCAAGCTGAGGCTCAACAGAACGGCGAGGCGCTGAGTCTTGCCGGGTCTGGGCATGGGCCCCATTCTCGCTCTGAATGAGCCCTCAGGCGATCCCGCTACGATTCAGTCCGTGGATGGCTGGCGCCGCGCCCCATGTGGTCTGTGACACACTCGCATCTCACAGCTTCTGCCACATCCCATCCACGACGGCCCGCAGGCGGTTGGCGGCATCCGCGTAGCTCTCGCCATCAGTGAACTGCACGGGGTCGCCGAACTGCAGCCGCACGCGCGCGCGGCGCCAGGGGAGCACGCGCCGCCAGTTGAACGCGCGGCCGCGCGGCCACAGCTCGTACACGCCCTTCACCGCCACGGGGACGACGGGCACGCCCAGGTGGCGTGACAGGATGGGCGCGCCCTTCTTGAAGCGCTTGACCGTGCCATCGATGGAACGCTCACCCTCCGGGAAGAGCACCAGCACCTTGCCGTTCGTCAGGCCGAACGCGCCGGCCTTCATCGCGGGGACGAGGTTCGAATCGGGGTCCACCGGCACCAGGTTGACCCGCCGCCCCAACCACGCCATCAGCGGCGTCTCGAAGTACTCGATGGCGCCGATGAAGAACGCATCGGCCAGCGCGCGGTACGGCAGCACGCCGCACACGAAGAACGGGTCCAGATAGCTCTGGTGGTTCGGACAGATGAGGAAGGCGCCCTCGCGCGGGAGTTTCTCGAGGCCCGTGACCTCCACGCGCGCCAGCGCGCGCGCGAGCAGGCGGCCGCCCACGAACAGCAGCGGCTCGACGATCGGACGCCGCGCGAGGATGGGACCGAGCACCGAATCGGTCGGCCGGGGAAGATCGCGGAGGAGGACGGACCAGGACTCGTCGGCGGCAGGGCTCCCGTGGGCGCCGGCTGGCGCGACCGGGCGTGGGCCCGACTGCGTCGGGTGGGCGCCGACAGGGGCGCCGGGGCGTGGGCGCGCCTCCGGCGCGTGGGTAGGACGCACGGCGTCAATCAGCTGCCCGAGCGTGAAGATCTGGTGCACCTGCTCCT
>CAZLBU010000192.1:0-1830 GCA_964557815.1 uncultured Bifidobacteriaceae bacterium
CACCCGCCCGCACCCGTTCGCACCCGCCCGCACCCGTTCGCACCCGCCCGCACCCTTCAGAAGTGCCTCTTGATCCGGAGCGCCAGCGTGCGCGGCTGGATGAGTCGCGTGCCCACGAAGACCGACTGAAAGTTGTAGAGCGCGGTGCGATTGGTCAGGTTGGTGACCTGCAGCTGCAGGCTCCACGCGCGTCGTCCGCCTCGGCGCAGATCGAAGCCGCTGACGAGATCGATGACAGTGCGTGGGCGGACGCGTGGCACGGCGGCCTCGAGATCCACGTAAGGGAGAAGATCCGCGAAGTCCGGATCGGCCGCCACTTCCACCGGATCGGATGGGTTGGCCACCAGGCCGCTGTCGTAGCGCACCGAGGCGCCGACCCACCAGCCGGCGTCGCCCCGCCACTGTGCCGTGCCATGCAGGGCGAGGCGCTGATCGTGGTCGATGTAGAACGGCCCTGCGGTGAGCAAGTCGATCGAGTCCTGGCCGAGGAAGAGGCCTCCGGTAAAGGGTGGCGTGGAAATGGCCCGGCTCGTGGTCATCGACAGCGTGCCCGACAGGCCGCGCCGTTCGGGGAACACGAGCCGCGCTTCGGCGCCGCGCACGTCGATCTCGGCCAGGGTGGTGGGGAAGATGATGCCAGTGTCGAAGAAGTTGTTGTTGTCCTGCTGATCGAACGAGTGCTTCCGGTAGGCCGACACATCGATGCTCGCGACGCGGCCGAGGGCGCGCTGGTAGCCGACGTCGACGACCTGCTGCCGCTCGGGGCGCAACGGGCGGTATGCGCCACCCAGCGCCTCCTGCACGCTGGCCGGCGCGAGCGCGGCTGCCTCGGGCGAGCTGGACAGGAGCAGGTTCTCCAGTGGCGGCGTCTGGAAGTTGCGGTTGTAGGAGGCGCGCGCGACGCCCCATGGGCCCGGCAGGGCCCAGGCCACGCCGACACGGGGCTGCACCTGCGCCTCGCGGACCAGCAACGCGTAGCGGTCGTAGCGTGCGCCGAGGCTCAAGGCCGCTGGTCCCCACTGGGCCTGCGCCTGGGCGAAGGCGCTCAGATGACGCCCCCGCTGACGATCGTCGAACATGAAGCGTGAGCCGCCCCGCGTGAGGTCGAAGGGGAGGAGTGCGGCGTTGTAGCCGTCCGGGCCTGGCGCATTGAAGTCCGCGCGCGTCAGCGCCATGAAGAACGACTCTCGCAGGTCGACGTGCTGAATATCGACACCGGCACGGACGCTGTGCGCTCCAAGGAGGCGGGTGAGTCGCGCCGTGGCCGTAGTGGTCGCCAGCGAGCGGTTCTGCCAGGCCGTCACCGGAGTGTCACCCGCACTCGGGTCGAGCACGGCCCTCGTGCCTCGTCGTCCCGCGACGACCTCGAGCGTCGCGGCACGCCCAAGGGTCGCCGAGTAGGCGCCCCACGCGGCCAGATCGGCGAGGCGCTGCCGCTGGTCCTGCCCGTTCAGCTCCTGCGAGCGCAGGTTCGCCAGCTCGAACTGCGAAGCGCCTCCCATGACGTGCGCCCGGAAGATCTGGGAGGGGGAAAGCCGGTAGTCCACCCGGCTGAAGCCCCGCCCGAACGCGCCGCTGTTGTGGAAGTTGTCGAGCGACACCTGATCCAGGAAGCGATCGGTCCGCATCGTCGTCGCCGACGCGTAGTAGCCGAGGCGCCCGCGCTCGCCGCCGCCCTGTGCCGAGAGGTGCCAGGTGCCGAACCCCGCGGCCGCGAGTGTCGCATCGCCGGTCAGCCAGCGCGAGGCGCCGAGGCCGCTGCGGCTCGTGATGACAACGACGCCAGAAACCTTGGCCCCGAACTCCGCCGGGATGTTGCCCGTCCACAGC
>CAZLBU010000192.1:1854-5729 GCA_964557815.1 uncultured Bifidobacteriaceae bacterium
TCGCCTGCGTCGATCTCGTCGCCGAGAAGTGCCGCTGGTCGCTGATGGGCAACCCGTCCACGACGAAGGTCATCTGGTTGTGTGCGCCCCGCGGATGGATGGCGCCGTTGGCGTTCTGCGCGAAGCCGGGCAGGGTGACGAGAACCGATTCCACCCCGCGGCTGCCTACCGGCGCGGGCAGCTGCTCGATGCCGACGAAGCTGACCTGCGTCCGCGTGCCGGTGAGGGTCGGGTCCACGAGCTGCGGCGCCGGGCTGACGCGCACCACTTCGGTCTGGGCGGCCAGGCGGAGGACGATCGCCAGCTCTTCGGGCACGCTCGTGCGGAGGGGGACCACGACGTGCTGGGGCTCGAAACCGGCAATCTCGGCCTGGAGGTCGTAGCGGTCCCAGGGCAGGTTGGTGAGCTCGAAGCGGCCGTCCGGCCCGGTGACGACGTGGCGCGTCAGGCCCGTCACCGCACGGGTGAGCCGGATGTCCACGCCCGGCATGACCCCGCCGAGCTCATCGGTGACGACGCCCCGGAGCGTGGCCGTGCCTTGGGCGTCGGCCGGTGCGGCGGCAAGGAGGAGGCTACAGAAGGCAAGACGCAGGGCGAGCCGGTTCATGGTTTCGACTAATCAAAATCAACGTTACGAAGTATCCGTAATTGATTTTGATTTGTCAAATTTCCCGGCCTCGCCTCAGGTCAGGGCGATTCTCGCGTCAGCCGCCGCCGTGACGGCGCCGGCGGGCGCCGCGAACAGAGGATTGATGTCCAGTTCACCAATATCGGGGCAGGTGTCCATCAGGCGGTCGATTCTGAGGATGATTGCCTCGAGCGCGGCCAGGTCCGCTTTCGGCCGCCCGCGGGCGCCGTCGAGCATCGGAAAGCCCTTCACGGCGTGAATCATCTCCTGCGCGTCCACATCCGAGAGCGGGTGCACCCGGAAGACGACGTCTTTCATGATCTCGACGAAGATGCCGCCGAGCCCGAACATGAGCAAGGGGCCGAACTTCGTGTCGCGTGTTGCGCCGAGGATGACCTCCGAGCCCTGATCCGCCTGGCGCTGGACGACCAGGCGCGCGCGCGTGTCACGCCGGCGGGCGGCGCTCATGATCTCGTCGAAGGCGCGCCCGACCTCTTCCGCCGACTCGAGCCCTACCCGAACCCCGCCGACCTCCGACTTGTGGACGATGGCGGCCGAGCTCACCTTGGCGACGACGGGGTAGCCGAGGGTGTTGGCGGCGGCGAGGGCCTCGTCGCGATTGGACGCCTCACGCCAGGGCAGCACGGGAATCCCCGCGCAGGCCAGCAGGCGCTGTGCCTCGGCCAGCGTGAGCTGGGCGCGGCCCTCGTCCCGGACCGACCGCACGATGCGCTCGATGCCATCGCGGTCCATGTCCTCGAACGTGCAGCGCACGCCCGCCGGGCGCCGCAGCCACCGCCCATGGCGCACCATCGCTGCCAGTGCCCGCGCCGCGTCCTCCGGGAAGGTGTAGACGGCCAGACCGGCATCGCGCATGAGGTCGATGGCCTCCCTCGATCGGACGCTGCCCATGAAGCAGACGAGCACGGGCTTGCCGCAGCCCTCGGCGCCGCGGATGATGCCCTGCGCGACGGCGGGGCCATCGATCATCTCGAGCGAGGTGAAGATGGCGATGATCGCGTCCACGTTCGGATCGTCGGCGGCGGCGCGCATGGCGGCTTCGTACTGGGGGCCGGCGGCGGTGGCGATCATGTCGACGGGATTGGCCACGCTTGCCTCGGGCGCCACCGCTGCGCGAATGCGGCCCTGGGTGTCGTTCGAGAGGGTTGGAATCTGGAGGCCGAGCTCGATGCAGGCGTCGGTGGCCAGGATGGCGGGCCCACCCGAGTTGGTGATGATGGCGACGCGGGTGCCCGCGGGCATGGGCTGGCTGGCGAATGCCGACGCGTAGATGAACAGCTCCTCGATGCTCGCCGCGCGGATGACGCCGGCCTGCGTGAGGAGCGACTCGACCGCGTTGTCCGCGCCGGCGAGCGACCCGGTGTGCGACGCGGCGGCCCGCGCGCCGGCGGCCGTGCGCCCCGACTTCACCGCGATGATCGGCTTGCTCTTCGACACGCGCTGGCAGATCTCGAGAAACCGCTGCGGGTTGCCGAAGCTCTCGAGGTACATCAGGACCACGCGCGTGTTGGGATCCTGCTCCCAGTACTCGAGCAGGTCGTTGCCCGACACGTCGGCCTTGTTGCCGAGCGACACGAACATCGACAGGCCCAGCCCGCGATCCCGGAGCAGCGCCAGGATGGCTTCGCCAAGCGCCCCGGACTGCGACGAGAAGGCCACGTTGCCGGGGAGGGGCTCGTTGGCCGAGAACGACGCCTGCAGCCGCACGGCGGGATCCATGTTGATGACGCCCATGCAGTTGGGGCCCACCAGCCGCATGCCGTAGCGCTTGACGATACGGACGGCCTCCTGCTCGAGGGCCAGGCCGGCCTCCCCGACTTCCTTGAAGCCGGCGGTGATGATGACGACCGCGCCGACGCCCTTCCGCCCGCACGACTCGAGCACGCCCAGGACGTGCGGCTTCGGGACGGCGATGACGGCCAGGTCCACGGGATCGGGGATGTCCTCGATGCTCGCGTAGCACTTCAGGCTGTGCACGACCGATGCCTTCGGGTTCACAGGGAACACCTGCCCCTGGAACTCGAAGGTGAGCAGATTGTGGAGGATCGAGCCGCCCACGCTGCGGCGATCGCGCGAGGCCCCGATCACCGCCACCGCGCGGGGGCGGAACAGGGCGTCGAGGGAAGCCATCAGTTGACGCTGCAGGACCCCGGGCCGTCGGGGTGGCCGCACGCGCCGCACGGCGCCACGCCCACGTCCCGGCCGCCCTTCGGCCCGCCCGGCGCCGTCACCGCGAACACCGACAGCTGCTTCTCCAGCTCGGTGCCGTGGCAGGCCGGGCACTCGAGCGACGTGGACTCGCGGACCAGCAGCTCGAACTGATGATGGCAGGAACGGCACTCGTATTCGTACAGCGGCATGAGTACAGGATAAACCAGGGTTAGGGTGCAGGGGTGCAAGGGGTGCCCTGCACTACTATTGCCTTCATGTCCGTGATCGCGGCCGTCATGCCCAAGCCGTTCGCCCCCATCGAGCTCCGTGAGTTTCCGGAACCGAAAGTCGAGCCGGGTGGCATGTTGCTGCGGACGATGTTCTCGGAAGTGTGCGGAACGGACGTCCACCTGTGGCACGGGCGGCTGAGCGGGGTCCCGTACCCCATCATTCCCGGGCACGTGTCGGTGGGCACCGTCGAGAAGGCGCGCGGGCGCATCACGCTCGCCGACGGCCGCACGGCACGCGAAGGCGATCGGCTCGTCTTCTTCGACGTGCACCGCACGTGCGGGCGCTGCTACGCGTGCGCGGTGAGCGGCACGCCGACCAAGTGCGTGACGCGCAAGGTATACGGGATCACCGACTCCGCGGCCGACGGGCTCTTCGGCGGCTGGAGCGAAGCCATCTACCTCGAGCCCGGCGTGGTGGCCGCCGTCCTTCCCGACGCCGTGCAGCCCGAGGACTACATCGGCGGCGGTTGCGGCCTGATCACGGCGGTGCACGCCATCGACCGGGCAGCCATCCGGCTCGCCGACACCGTCCTCGTGCAGGGCACCGGCGCCGTGGGCCTGAGCATCGTCGCGCTGGCGCGCCTCTCGGGCGCTGCCCGGGTGATTGCGACCGGGGCGCCAGCCGACCGCCTCGACCTCGCCCGGCAGATGGGCGCGGATCTCGCGTTCGACATCTCGACGACCAGCGTCGACGAGCGGCGCGAGCTCGTGCTGGCCATGACGCGGGGGCGCGGGCCCGACATCGCCATCGAGGCGTCAGGGTCGCCCCGGGCGGTGGAGGAAGC
>CAZLBU010000193.1:0-1811 GCA_964557815.1 uncultured Bifidobacteriaceae bacterium
GCCCGCACCCGCCCGCACCTGCCCGCACCCGCCCGCACCTGCCCGCACCCGTTCGCACTGACTATGATGTGTCCATGCGCACGCCCATTCTCGCCCTGACCATCCTCGCCATCGCCCTCACCGCCAGCCCCGCACCCGTTGGCGCCCAGGCGCAAGGCCCTTCCACGCCACAGCGCAAGTTCGGGCCCATCGTCCCCAGCTTCGGCGGCGTATTCGAGGTCCCCGACGCGACGCTGCTCCCGCCGAAGGACCAGGACCTGAAGCTGCGCTTCGACGTGAACGTCGGGCCCGAGCCCGGCGAGCTGAACATGAACTTCGACACCGTGGCCCGCTACCTCAACCAGCACGCGCTCGCGGGCGTGCCGCGGGAGCGGCTGAAGGCAGCGCTCATCATCCATGGCACGGCCGGGAAGGACACGCTGGTCAACGACGAGTATCGGAAGCGATTCGGCAAGGACAACCCGAACATCAAGCTGCTGGACGAGCTGAAGGCGGCGGGCGTGCAGATCTACCTGTGCGGCCAGACCTCGGCGGCGCGCAACCTGCCGCGCAGCGTCGTGGCGCCATCGGTGGCGTTCGCCTGGTCGGCCATGGTGGCGCACATGGCCCTCGATCGCGAGGGGTACGTCCTCAACCCGTTCTGACCAGGCGGCTCCTTCGGAGCCGTGTGCCTTCGGTAGGCGCGCGGTGCGCGTGGGTGTCCGGCCAGGAGGGCCCACCTGTGTCACGTTTTGAGCCGGCCCTGCATCTCTGACAGGCACCGGTTCGAACGGGCACGCGCCCCGATGCCGGTATCGACAAAGAGGAGAACTGCCAGCATGTGCCAGCGAGTGAACTGCCAGACCTGCGGGAAGCCCACCTGGGCCGGATGCGGCCAGCACATCGAGGAAGCGCTTCGAGGTGTGCCGCCTGAGAAGCGGTGCGACTGCGAGCGGCCGAAGTCGTTCCTCTCTCGCGTGCTCGGTCGCTGAACCCGGTGTCGGTGTCGCCGGCTTGACGCCGGAATTACACTCCGGGTGAGGGTGCCTTCTACGCCCGAGCTTCGGTTCTCAGGAGAGCGCACCCACACTTGGAGGTACCGGATGAGCACGCGGATTCGTGGCACGGCGCCCCTTGCGGCGTTCCTCCTGCTGACCTCCACCGGCCTTGCGCTGGCGGTCAGCCCGGGCTGCGGTGGATCGGCCGGCACCGACACGCCGCCGCACGTCGAGCACATGGTCCTGCCGCCCCACAAGGTCTGGCGCGTCATCTCGGTCCAGCCGTACGAGGGACTGGAGGAGGTGGAGTTGGTGAAGGTGGACTGGCCGACCCCGGACAACCCGCGGCTGGCCTTCGCCCTCACGCGTGAAGAACTCAAGGCAGGTGATCCCATCTGCCTGGACCACATCCTCGAAATCGACACGCTCTGGGCGCATCCCGTGCCTCAGGGCGGGTGCGAGGCTCGGCCCACCAGGTCATCGTCCGCCCGGTGACGGCGAAGCCCGGGTGCCTCAGCCCGCCCGCGAGATCGAAGAGGGAGCGTTCCGCGCCGGAACCACCTCGGGCCACGTGAAGGGGCCGCGCTGGCGCTCGACGTCGTGATCGGATCCGGCGCCGGAGTGCTTCGGCCCGAGCGGCTGTCGCCGGGCGACCACTTCCTCGGCCGCCTGCATCGAGAGCGGGCGCGAGAAGAGATACCCCTGCGCGTGGGTGCATCCGAGGCGTTCCAGCTCCATCGCCTGCGCCGCACTCTCAATGCCCTCGGCCACCACGCTCGTGTTGAGGGTGCGGGCCAGCGCGAGGATGCTCTCCACGATCGCCGGCCGATCGGG
>CAZLBU010000193.1:1821-4000 GCA_964557815.1 uncultured Bifidobacteriaceae bacterium
CGGTCCTGCGCGTCGTCGAGCATGTGGTGCACGAACGAGCGGTCGATCTTGAGCGCGTCCACGGGCAGCCGGTGCAGGTGGCTCAGCGACGAATAGCCCGTGCCGAAGTCGTCGAGGTAGATCTTGACGCCGAAGTCGCGCAGATCCCTCAGCAACCCCGCTGCCGCCTTCGGACTCTCCATCAACGCGGTCTCGGTGATCTCCAGGCGAAGATCGCTCGGCTGGAGGCCCGCATCCTGCACCGCTCTCTCGACAACGGTCAGGAAGTTCTGCTGGACCAGCTGCCGGCTGGACACGTTGACGGTGATGTAGTCGAGCCCGCCCGGATAGCGCCGCTGCCAGCCCGCGAAGGTGCGGCAGGCTTCGCGGAGGACCCACGTGCCCAGGGGCTCGATGAGCCCGAGCTCCTCCGCGAGCGGGATGAACTTGTCCGGCGGGACCGGCTGGCCACTGCGTTTCCAGCGAATCAGCGACTCGAAACCCACGCACGCGCCCGAGGCGAGCGCCACGATCGGCTGGTAGTGCACCTCGAAGTCGCCCGCGGCGACGGCCCGGCGCAGGTCGTTCTCCAGCCCGAGGCGATCGCGCGCCCGCGCGTGCATGTCGGCGTCGAACATCTCGTGCCGTGCCTTGCCGCGCGTCTTCGCGTGATACATGGCGGTGTCGGCGTCGCGCATCAGCTCGTCGGGGCTGGCGTAGTCGGTCTTCCCGATGGCGATGCCGATGCTGGCCGAGGTGAACACCTCGCGGCCGCCGATCGAGAACGGTGCGCCGAGCGCCTCCTGCAGGCGGAACGCGATGGCGTTGGCCTGCTGCTCGTCGCCCAGGCTGTTGAGGAGTATCGCGAACTCGTCGCCGCCCAGCCGCGCGAGCACGTCGCTGGCACGGAGGCACGACTCGAGCCGCCGGGACACCGCGGTGAGCAGCTCGTCGCCCACGAGGTGCCCGAGGCTGTCGTTGACCACTTTGAACCGGTCGAGGTCGAGATAGAGCACGGCGAAGCGATCGCCGCCCGGGCGCGTGCGGGCGTCGGCCAGCCGCCGTCCCAGCCGCTCGACGAAGACCGCGCGGTTGGCCAGGCCCGTGAGCGGATCGATCTGCCCGGGTCCGCCGAGCCGGTGCCGCGACATCACGGTCTCGGTGAGCGAGCCGGCCAGCCTGGTCGGGCGCGTGCCCGTGCCGGCGCGTGCGGCCATGCCCCGGCACAGGAACGAGCGGTAGGTGCCGTCTTCGTGGCGGAGCCGGATCTCGTGCTGCAGGCGATCCGTCGTGCCGCCCAGGTGCGCGTTGATCGCATCCTTGAACGCGCCCATGTCCTCCGGGTGCACGCGCGCGAGCCACTCGTCGGCGCGGCCGACGCCGGGCCGCGGCGACAGGCCGAGCATGGCGCGCCAGCGGCCGGAGAAGAAGCACTGGTGCGTCTTCAGGTCCCAGTCCCACAACCCGTCGCTGGCAGCTTCCGCGGCCAGCGAGAGCCGCTCCTCGGTCCGCCTCACCGCGCTGTCGTGCCGCGCCTGATCCGTCACGTTCTGCCAGAGCAGCGTCGTCCCGCCGGCGACGCGGAGGATCTGGACGTCCAGGACACGCACGGCGGTGACCGTCGGCACCGTGATGCGCACGGTGGCGCGGGATCCGGGGGCCCGAGCCAGGTCGTCGACGGCCCGCTGCAGATCGGTGCCGGCGAGCGACGGGACCACGGCGAAGAGGGAGCGTCCGAGCACGCGCTGACGCGGGCACGCCAGCAACCGCTCGAGGGCTTCACTCCAGAGCGTCACCTCGCCTTGTGCATCCAAAACCGCCATCCCCTGGAGTGCGTCCACGACGGCGTGGCGGTGGCGCGCCTCATGCTCCGCTTGCTCATGGCGTGCGTACGCCCGATACGCGAACGCAATCGGAACCGCCGAGATGGCCAGCAATTCCCAGGCGCCGCGGGTAACGGCCTCGACCAGCCCCGTCGCGACACCCGCGGCGACCACGTGGGCCGGGCACGTCAACAGGAACCGGCCTGGCCAGGCGGGGTCGGCTGGTCTCCTCGTGACGAACGGGAGGATGCGTCCGGCAATCGCGATCCGGACCACGCAGTACGAGAGCACGGCCGCGGAGAGCGAGAGGGCCACCCACGGCCAATCGAGAGACCGCAGCGTTCCGCCGAGCGCCAGGTATACCGCGCCGGCCCCCT
>CAZLBU010000193.1:4010-5720 GCA_964557815.1 uncultured Bifidobacteriaceae bacterium
GCGATCCTCGCCGAGCACGACGCCTTCGGCCCCCTCGAGCGCCAGGAGGCTGGTCGCCACCCCCGCCAGCGTGTGTCCAGCCCCGCGCCAGCCCCCGCGCGCGGCCAGCCCGCGTGCCAGCTCCCCCGTGGCGGCCACCCACATCGCCGCGGGCAGGCCGAGCAGCATGAAGGTGGTGAGGTCCACGACGAAGGACGCCTGCATCCGATCCAGCTCGCGGGTGGACGCAGGCCTTGCGTCCAGCGTGGATGCCAGCATGGCCACGAGCGTCAGGCCGGCGAGCTCGAGCGGAGAGACACCGAGGGGGCGCGAGAGCCACACCGCCACAGGCACCGCGACAGCGGCGAGGCCAAGTGCGACGATCGGCGAAGGCAGCGGGCGCATCGAGATCGGGACCTGAGAAACTGCGGGAATTGCAAGTCCGGGACCGAAAATTTCCGCGGCGACAACTCACTGAATCGCGGTGGTTTACACAGATCTTCTCGGCGAGGGTGTACCTGGATGGAACAGGCGGACGTGGCCCGTTCTGTAACCAGCTTACAGTTTTGTTTGACGGCCGAGCCGCGTCAGCCCTCTCGGGCGGTGGCCACGCCGGCCTCCTCATCCACAAGGCTGAGCAGCCAGGCCCCGGCGACGAAGAAGAGCAGGATGGCCAGCACCGCCGTGCGGCTCGACCCCGTGATGGCCACGCTCAGCGTGAACACCAGCGGCCCGAGCACGGTGGCGAAACGCTCGGCGACGGCGAAGAAGCCGAAGAACTCGGAGGTCTTGTTGGCGGGGATCATTCGCGCGAACAGCGCGCGGCTGAGGGCCTGTGCGCCGCCCTGCACCGTGGCCACCAGCGCCGCCAGGATGAAGAAGTGCGTCACCGTGGTCATGAAGTAGCCGAGGATGGTGGCCAGGGCGTAGACGGCGATGGCGATGAAGATGGCGCGCTTCGTGCCGATGCGCGTGCCGAGCGATCCGAACAGGAACGCGAACGGGATGCCGAGGAACTGCACCATGACGAACGCCGCGATCTGCGCGGTCTGCGCGATGCCGATCTCGGCGCCGTACACCGCGGCCATCCGGATGATGGTCTGGATGCCGTCCTGGTAGAGCAGCATCGCCAGAAAGAAGAGGAAGGCCTGGCGGTAGCGGCGGATCTCCTTCAGGGTGTGACCGAGCCTCACGAACGCCGCAACGATGGCGGACCCCTGCCGCTGGTCGTCCGGGTCGAGCCTGACGGCCGGCTCGGGCACGCCGCGGAACAGCGGGATGGAGAAGAGCGCCCACCACGCAGCCACCGAGACGAACGACGCCTTGACGGCGGCGGTGGTGGAGCCGAAGCCGAACCACTCGGGCTGGAGGATCCACGCGAGGTTCACCAGCAGCATCACGCCGCCGCCGACATAGCCGAGCGCGTAGCCCGCGGCCGACACGCGGTCGGTGTCCTCGGCCTTCGCCACGTGCGGCAGGAGCGAATCGTAGAAGACGAGGGAGCCGGACACCCCGATGTTGCCGATGAAGAAGAGCAGGGAAGCCAGGCCGATGTCGCCCTCGCCGATGAAGACCATGGCGGCGCAGCTGGTGACGCCGATGGTCATGAAGATGCCGAGCATCCGCTTCTTGATTCCGCTGTAGTCGGCGAGCGCGCCGAGGATGGGCGCCGTCACGGCCACGGCGGCCACCGACACGGTGGTGATGAGTCCGAAGCGCGCGGTGGCGCCC
>CAZLBU010000194.1:0-5657 GCA_964557815.1 uncultured Bifidobacteriaceae bacterium
CGCGGACTCGCTCTGGAGAATCTGGAAGGGGAAGGGCATGTAGGTGGCGCGCGGCACGCCCGGGAGGTAGCACTTGATCTCGGGATCCCGTGCGAGCCAGTTGGCCTGGTTCTCCTTCTTCTTCGCGAGGCCCTCAGGTGTGTACGGAATCTCGCCGCCGACCACGACCCCCATCCCGGACGGCACGGCGCCGACCGCGCCCAGCGCCAGCACTTCCTTCGCCGGCACCGGCACGACCGGCGCCTCGCGCATCGCGAGCGCCGCGCGCGCCGCGTGCGGCTCGAGGTCCCAGTTGGCCGTGTTCAGCGCCTGCCAGATGCCGTTCAGGTCCGGCTTTCCCGACGCCGTGCGCGGAAGGGTGGGCCGCGGCGCCTGACCGGAGACGGGCAGGGCGGTGATGGCGGCGAGCGCTCCCGCGGCGGCGGCCACGGCGGCAATCGCCACGAGCTTGACGGCCTTCTGCATCGCTTCTGTGCCTCCCAGACGCGCGCATGCTCCCATTGGGACCTCGTGAAGTCAAGCGGTCCAGGTGAGAGGCGGAGTAGAATCGCCGCCCAGCGATGGAGACCCCACTCACGCCCCTGGAGTTCATGCGGCGCGCCCGCCGCCTGTATCCCGGCCGGGAGGCCGTGGTCGACGGCCCTCGCCGGTTCACCTATGCCGCGTTCTTCGATCGGTGCGACCGCTGGTCGGCCGCGCTGCAGGCGCTCGGCGTGGCTCGGGGCGACCGCGTCGCGTACATCGCGCCCAACACGCACGCGCAGCTCGAGTCGTTCTACGCGGTCCCGCAGATCGGCGCGGTGCTGGTGCCGATCAACTACCGGCTGGCGGCCGACGAGTTCCGCTACCTGATCGAGCACAGCGGCGCGACGGTGGTGTGCGCGGACGGCGACTACCTGGACGTCGTGGACGGCATCCGGGCCCAGCTCGGGGGCGTGCGCCACTTCGTCGCGCTGGACCGCGGGCGCGAGGGCTGGCTCGACTACGAAGGGCTGCTGGCGGCCTCGTCCGGGCAGCCCCGCCGGCCCGAGATCGGCGAACGCGACCTGCTCACCATCAACTACACCAGCGGCACCACGTCCCGGCCGAAGGGCGTGATGATCACTCACCGCAATGCGTGGATGAACTCGGTCGGCATGCTGGCCCACATCACGATGTCGCCGGCTGACGCGTACCTCTGGACGCTGCCGATGTTCCACGCCAACGGCTGGACGTTCACCTGGACGGTGACGGCCGCGGGGGCCAAGCACGTCTGCCTTCGCAAGGTGGAGCCGGCCGCGATCTTTCGACTGGCCACCGCGGAGAACATCACCTGGCTGTGCGCGGCGCCGACGGTGCTCATCGCGTTGGCCAACGCACCGGCCGAGCTGAAGGGGTTCGCCCCGCGCGGCGTCCAGGTCATGACCGCGGGGGCGCCACCTGCTGCCGTCACCATCGAGCGCCTCGAGGAAGGGCTGGGCTGGTCCGTGATCCAGATCTACGGGCTCACCGAGACCGCGCCGGCCATCTCGATCTGCGAGCCGCGGCCCGAGCACCGCGGGCTGACGACTGCCGAGGGCGCGCGCATCAAGGCGCGCCAGGGCGTCGAGCTCATCACGTCAGGGGAGCTGCGGGTCGTCGACGACCACGGCGCGGAGGTGCCCGCCGATGGGGAGACGATTGGCGAGATCGTCGCGCGCGGCAACGTGGTGATGGCGGGGTACTACCGGGATCCGGACGCCACGCAGAAGGTCATGGGCGACGGCTGGTTCCACACGGGCGATGCCGCCGTGGTCCACCCTGACGGGTATGTCGAGATCCGCGATCGCTTGAAGGACGTCATCATCAGCGGGGGGGAGAACATCTCCTCCGTCGAAGTGGAGTCCACCCTCCTCGGGCACGAAGCCGTGCAGGAAATCGCCGTGGTCGGGATGCCGGACGAGAAGTGGGGCGAGGCGCCGCACGCGTTCGTCGTGTTCAAGCCCGGGGCATCGGCCACCGCCGACGACCTGCGCGCGTTCTGCCGCGCGCGGCTGGCCCATTTCAAGGCCCCCCACAGCTTCACGCCCGTCGCCGAGCTGCCGAAGACCGCCACCGGGAAGATCCAGAAGTTCATCCTGCGCGGCGGTAGAGCGAACCTCTCGAAGCAGTGAAGCCGCTCAGGCCCGGGCCGACACCGCCTCACGATCCTGCTTGACACCTTCCAGCCGCGGAGGTCAGAGTACGCCGCTCATGCCGGCCCACGCGCCGGCGCCGTTCACCAACCACAGGCGAGGGTTCCATGCGACGTGCGGTAGTTCCCCTTCTTCTCGTGATGCTGGCCTGTCCCGTCCTGGCAGCCGCTCAGGGTGGCCCCGCAACCTCGAGCGCCATGCCGTTCAAGCTCGGGACTTTCGAAATCGAGGGCGAGCCGCGGATCGGCATCGTCCTGGAGGACAAGGTCATCGTCGATCTGGTGGCGGCCAACCGTGCGCTCGAGCGCAACCCGGCCTACCCGCCGGTCCCGATGCCGGCGGACATGCGCGCCCTGATCGGGCAGTACGAGTACGGGCTCAAGCACCGTCTCTACGAGATCGTCAACGACCTGGCGACGGCGCGACGGCTCTCGGCCACGCCGCGTCCCCGCTATGTGCACGACCTCGCGCAGGTGCGGACGCTGGCGCCCCTGATGCCGCGCAAGATCTTGAACGCCGCCGTGAACTTCTACAGCCACGTCGGCGAGGGCGGCAGCCCGGAGGAACAGAAGAAGGCGGCGGAAGAGCGGCGCCGTACGCGCGGCGTTCCGTACCTCTTCCTCAAGCCCACCGAGGGTGCCATCATCGGCAGTGGCGACGCCGTCGTGCTGCCGTACGGGCGCGACCGCATCGACTGGGAGGTGGAGCTCGGCATCGTCATCGGCCGCGCGACGAAGTACGTGCCGGCGACGAAGGCCGCCGAGCACATCTTCGGGTACATGGTCACCGTGGACATCTCGGACCGCGGCGGCCGGCCGCCCGACTCCCGGCCCGGCTCCGACTGGTTCGTGGGCAAGGGCCACGACACCTTCGCCCCCATGGGCCCGTGGATCGTGCCGAAGGAGTTCTACGGCGATCCGATGAAGCGCCTCCGGCAGACGCTGAGCGTGGGCGGGCAGCAGATGCAGGAAGGGCTGCCGGGCGACATGATCCACTCCGTCTACGAGCTCATCGAGTACGCCTCGTCCATCATCACGCTCTATCCGGGCGACGTGGTCAACAACGGGACCTCGGGCGGCGTGGGCATGGGCACGGCGGTCCGCGGCAAGCAGATGTTCCTCAAGGCCGGCGACGAGATCGTCGCCAGCATCGAGGGCATCGGCACGTTGAGGCTGCCGGTCGTGGCCGAGCCGGCGCCCACGCCGGGCACCGGGTCGTATCTGCCCCCGGTGAGCAGCTATCGCAAGCCGCAGCCGTGATCGCGGGTCACGCGATCGCGTCGCGGTGACACCTGAGGATGGCATCGGCCGAGCGGTCGATGTCATCCTCCGTCGTCGACCAGTTCGAGACGGAGATGCGCATCACCTGGCGGCCCTGCCAGATGGCGCCTCCGGCCCAGCAGGTGCCCTCGGCCTGCACGCGCGCGATGACGTCGCGCGTGGTGTCATCGGGGGCCGTGCCCGGCGTACCCGCGAACTGGACCAGCACCTGGTTGAGCACGACCTCGTTGAGGACCCCCACGCCCGGCTGTCCGGACAGGCGGCTTGCCATGCGCCGGGCGAGGGCACAGTTCCGGCGAACGAGGCCGGCGATGCCCTCGCGGCCGAGCGCGCGGATGAGCGCGTAGAGCGGGACGACCCGCCCGCGTCGTGAGGATTCCGGTACCCAGTCCATGCCCACGCGCTCCTCCTCGTCCCCGCGCTGCAGGTACGAGGCCTTCAGGCTCAGCGCGGCGCGATGCGGCGCCGGGTCGGCCACGATGGCCAGGCCCGAGTCGTAGGGCACATTGAGCCACTTGTGCGCGTCGGTCGCCCACGAGTCGGCCCGCTCGACGCCTTCCACCTGCGCGGCCAGCTCGGGCACCGCGGCCGCCCACAGGCCGAAGGCGCCATCCACGTGCACCCATGCCCCCTTCGCGTGCGCCAGGTCGATGATCTGCCCGACAGGGTCGCTGGCGCCCGAGGCGACGTTGCCCACCTGCGCGCAGACGATGGTCGGGCCGTTGACGGACTCGAGGGCGCCTGGCAGGAGGTCCGCGCGCATGCGCCCCTGGCCGTCCACCGGCACGCGAATCAGCTCCTCGGTGCCGAAGCCGAGCATTCGAAGCGCGCCGACGGCGGAGACGTGGACCTCGTCACCCACGATCACCGTGACCCGAGGGGCAGACTGGAGGCCCCGGGCCTCGACATCCCATCCGGCGCGGCGGAGCACCTCGTGGCGCGCGGCCGCCAGGCCCGTGAAGTTGGCCATGTGGCAGCCCGTGACGAAACCCACGCTGCATCCCCTCGGCAGGCGCAGCAGGTCGACGAGCCACCCCGAAACGATGTCCTCCATGACCGCAACCGCGGGTGACATCACGTACATGGCGCCGTTCTGATCCCAGGCGCTGGCCAGCCAGTCGGCCGCCACGCTCACGGGAATCGCGCCGCCGGTGACGAAGCCGAAGTAGCGCGGCCCGACCGTGGCGACCAGCCCCGCGTCGGTATCGCGCGCCAGTTGCTCGATGACAGCTGCCGGATCCCGGGGGTGTTCGGGCAGTGGCCCGCCGAGGGCTGCGCGGAGCGCCGTGGGCGTGGCGGTTCCCCCGACGTGTCGCGTCGGCACCCCCTGCAGGTAGGACTGCGCGAGCGTGCGAGCGCGATCGAGCACGTCGTATTTGTCGATGAAGGCGTTCATGGCCCAGTATGGTAGCCCGCCGCCGCGCTCATTTCCGTCTGCGGTCCGGCGGCGCCTGCGCCACGCGCGCAAGGGGCAGGTCGAGCCGCGTGGCCCATCGCTCCCACTGATGAGCGCTGCGTGTGCGCATGACGTCGGCGAGGGCATGGCCGTCGGGCAGGCCGAGCGCCTCGTAGAGCCTCTCCCGGAAGTGCGGCTCGAGCGCCGCCACCGCCACGAGCCCGCGCCTGGCCTCGTAGATCCGATAGGTTGGCAGCTCGCCGCCCAGTGGCCCTCCTTCGGCCGTGACGCCAAAGCGCAGCGGCGAACCCACCGTGTCGAGTGCCTGGGCGAGGCCGATCTGCGCGTGCGCGGGCGCGGCTTGCCGGAGCAGGAGCACGGCCGTGCTCACCACCCGCTCGGCACCGAAGAGATCGGCCAGCAGCGTCCTGGGCAATGCGTCGCCGGTGAGGCCGGCGCTGGCCTGGTAGGTGAGATCGTGGCCCGCCCGCTCCGGTTCGCGGGCGTCGCCGACGATGTTCAGCCAGCGGAGGTGGGGATGCGCGTGCCGCGCGGCGTCGACATCGAGCCCGAGCCTCGCCAGTGCCGCGGGTCGCTGGCTGGCGAGGAACAGGTCCGCTCGGTCGAGCAGGCGCGTCAGACGCGCGCGACCCTGCCGCGACTTGAGATCAATCCGGTGGACCGTGATCGCTCGATGCAGTTCGCGGTACCAGGGGAGGCACAGCGTCCGCAAGGGGTCGCCTCCGGGCGGTTCAACCTTGATCGCGGTGGCGCCCTCGGCGACCAGGCGCGCCAGCGCGACCGGCCCGGGCACGTTCTGCGCGATGC
>CAZLBU010000195.1:0-5624 GCA_964557815.1 uncultured Bifidobacteriaceae bacterium
GAAGGCGTCGCGGAACCGCTGGCGGAGATAGGCCTTCGGATAGCCGTGCCGGGCGTCGCCATCGCTGCGGTACGCCCGCACGCGGAGCCGCGCGCGCCTGGCCTCTCGCTCTTCTGCCTGGGTGATGAACCCGGCGTCGCGCATGCGCGCCAGCACCACGTGGCTCCGCGCGATGGCGCCGTCCAGGTTGGACCAGGGCGACAGCGCCGCCGGCGCCCGGGCGAGCCCGGCAATGAGGGCGCTCTCCGCAATCGACAGGTCCCGGGCCGGCTTGCCGAAGACGCGGCGCGACATGGCCTCGACGCCGTAGATGCCCGCGCTCAGGTAGATCCGATTGAGGTAGAGCTCGAGAATCTGCTCCTTGGTGAGCTGCGCCTCGATCAGGACGGACAGCACGGCCTCGCGCGCCTTCCGCAGGTAGCTCTTGCGGTTCGACAGGAAGAGCGTGCGCGCGAGCTGCTGCGTGATGGTGCTGCCGCCTTCCACCGTGCCAGGCTCGCGCAGGTTGTGATACGCGGCCCGAGCGAGCGCGATCGGGTCCAGGCCGGGATGCCGGAAGAAGCGGTGATCCTCCACCGCCACGAAGGCGTGCTGCAGGTGCGGCGAGATGGCCGCCATCGGCACGTCGTGCCGCTGTTCGTCGAGGCGGAACCACGGCCGGCCGTCGGCCGTGTGGAACCATGTATCACCCACGCCTCGCGTGAGCTTGTGGACGACATGACCCTGCCGCACGAGCCACGCCGTGGTGATGCTGGCGACGACGATGAACACCCACAGCAGGGCGCGGGCCCGGCCGGGGTCGGTGCGCAAGGAACCGGGCAGCATCCCTTTCGTCCTTAGGACGACGCGCGGGACCCGTCAGTCGGGCGGGACCCGTGTCCCACCAGAAGTTCTGCTTCCAGTGTTTTCGCGCCTTCGTGGTTTCCTTGCCCGGGCGGTCAGCTCTCGCCGAGCACCGGCAGCGGCACCTCGCCGGGAATGACGCGCGTGAAGCCGCCGCGCTGCATCAGCTCGCGCCCCTTGCCGCCGCGCCCGGTCACCTCGTACTTCGCGGTGCTGATGGTCTGCTCACCGCCCCGCGAGGTCTCCACGGTCATCAGGTCGCGGTCGCCCGTGGACACGATGGCGCCCAGCACGCGGTCGTCGTCCTGCAGCTTGATGAGGATGACACCGCGGCCCGGGCCCGACAGGTAGTTGACCTCCTCCGCGGCACACACCATCGCCCGCGCGTCCCGGGTCGCGGCAATCACGGTTTCCTCGCCCGTGGTGCGCGCCACGGCGACCACCTCCGCGCCGTCCGGCACGCGCGCGTAGCGCCGCCCGGACCGCGTGCTCGGCTCGACGAATCCGGCCAGCGAGAAGCGGAGGCTGTAGCCGTCGCTCGTCACGGCCAGCGCGTGCACGGGCGGCGGCTCGCCTTCCGCCGGGGCTGAAGCCCCGGCGCTCCGTCCGCTTGCCCCGGCGCGCCGTACCGGGACCCCAGTCCCGGCGTCCCCTGTCCCGGCCTCCGGCACATATCCGATATCGCCGCGGACCCGCGGATCCAGGCTGAACGCCGCGATCACGCGCTCGCCATCCTTGAACTTGAACAGTTTCTGGATGGGCTCGCCGTACCCGGTGGACGCCGGCACGTCGACGACGCGGCACGTGTAGGCGGAGCCGAAGTTCGAGAAGAACACCACCGTGGCCCGCGTGCTGCCCGCCAGCGCCGCCAGCACCGCATCGCCCTCGCGCAGGCGCGTCGTCGAGAGGTCCTTCACCTCCTTCTGCCGCTTCACCCACCCGTCGCGCGACACGATGACGACGTTGTCCTCCTCGACGATGAAGGCGTCGGCGGAGTATTCGACCTCCTCGGCCTCCTCGATCTTCGTCCGGCGCGGATCGATCTTCGGGTCGCCGTACTTCTTCTGGACCTCGGCGATCTCGTCGCGCACGAGCGTCCAGCGGCTGCCCTCGTCCCCGAGCAGCGCGCGGATCTGCCGCGCGCGCTTCCGCTTGTCGCCGAGCTCGTTCTGGATGACGAGGATCTCGAGGCGCGCCAGCCGGTACAGCTTCAGCTCGAGGATGGCGTCGGCCTGGTCGGCGTCGAGATCGAAGCGCTTGATGATCTTCTCGGCCGCATCGGCCTTGCCGTCCGACTTCCGGATGATGCGGATGATCTCGTCGAGCGCGTCGAAGACCTTCTCGAAGCCCTCGAGGATGTGGATGCGCTTCCCGAGCTGTGCCAGCTCGTGCTCCAGGCGGCTGGTCACCACGTCCAGGCGGAAGTGGAGGAAGTGCCAGAGCATCTGCTTCAGGTCCAGCCGCTCGGGGCGGCCCACCTCGGGGTTCTCGGTCGGCACCAGGCACGTCAGGTTCACCGCGAAAGTGGTCTGGAGCGACGTGTGCTTGAAGAGGTACGCCATCACCAGGTTCTCGTCGGCGCCTCCCTTCAGCTCCAGCTCGATCCGCACATCGTCGGTCGAGAGGTCCTTGACGTCCACCAGGTGCGGCATCTTGCGGCTGAGGACGACGTCGCCGATCTGCTCCACCAGCGCCGCCTTGTTGACGCCGTACGGGACGCTGGTGATGTACAGCATCTTGCTGCTGCGCGACTGGCCACCCATCTCCCAGGTGCTGCGGATGCGGACGGACCCCGAGCCCGTGCGGTAGATCTCCTTCAGCTCGGCGGGCGAGTTGAGGATGTGCCCGCCGGTCGGGAAATCCGGCCCCTTCACCCAGCGGCACAGCTGCACGGAGGAGAGGTCCGGGTCGTCCAGGAGCTTCACGAGCGCGGTGCAGACCTCGTGCAGGTTGTGCGGCGGGATGTTGGTGGCCATGCCCACCGCGATGCCGGTCGTGCCGTTGACCAGCAGGTTCGGGATGCGCGAGGGCAGCACCACCGGCTCCTGCTTCGTGCCGTCGTAGTTCGGCCGGAAGTGGACCGTCTCCTGCTCGATCTCCTGGAGCACCTCGTCCGACAGGCGCGCGAGGCGGCACTCGGTGTAGCGCATCGCCGCTGCCGCGTCGCCGTCGAGCGATCCGAAGTTGCCGGAGCCGTCGATGAGCGGATAGCGCAACGAGAAGGGCTGCGCCATGCGGACGAGCGTCTCGTAGATGGCGGCGTCACCGTGCGGGTGGTAGTTGCCCATCACGTCGCCCACGACCTTCGCGCACTTGCGGTGCTTCGCGTCGGCCGTGAGGCTCTGCTGCCACATCGTGTAGAGAATGCGGCGCTGGACGGGCTTGAGCCCGTCGCGCACGTCGGGCAGCGCGCGCGAGGTGATGACCGACAGCGCGTAGTTCAGGTACCGCACCTGCGCGGCCTCGTGCAGCGCGACGGCCGACGAGCCGTCGCCAGGCGACGGCGGCCCGCCACCGCGGGGAGGGGTGGGCGGCGGTGGCGGGGTATCGGGCGTGTTGTCGGTATCGTCGAAGAGCGAGGGTTCTGACGGGCGTTTGGCCATCGGTGATCAGGACGTGAGGACGCAGGTGCCTTGAACAGGATAGCGGATCACGAGTTGGGCCCGCATCCGACCGCGTCGCGCAGCTCGCCCGTGATGCCCGCGCCTTCGGCGCCCATCGGCGCTGACGTGCGTCACTGGCAACACGAACGCGGTTGCATACCCGAGGCCGTTGTCGTTCCAGCTGTTCGCACGACTCGCGTCGTAGATGTACCCACACATGCCGACCTGACAGGTACCGCGTGCAAGCCCGTCGAACACGTGGCTGACCGTGTTCAGCACGCGCGTGCCGCTCGCGACGCGGATGCCGACGATGCCCGCCGGATCGTCGAGCACGAGGGCGCTGCCGGGCGTGGCCGCTCGCGCGCACGCATGGATCGTAAGGGCGAGGCCGCCGGTGGCCGTCGTCGAGCCGCGCGGCCGCTCCCGCTGCCGGGCATTGGCCGGGTGCCTGCGCACGCGGTGAACCGCTCCCTGGATGGTCCTGGTTCCAGCGCGCGAACCCGGATTGGCCTGATTCGCGGCGATCGGTGACGTGGGCGCGTTGCGAGGGCGGGAACGCGGTGCGCCCCCCGGCTGGGGCTCGTGGGCGTTGCCTTGTATCGACGGCGCGTCGGTCACGGCGGCAACGGCCAGCAGGAGGCCGGCGAGCCAGGTTCGGATCTGCATGGTGACCTCCAGACTGAGCGATCACCTCAGTGACCGCACTCCAGCGGGGATCACGCAGCGGCCTGGCAAGTGCGGACATGGCTCACCTGACGATACCGATGCCCAGCCCGACGATGGCGTTGGTCGGACGAGGCAGGTGGGCACGCAAGCCGGCATCGGGCACGGTCGTGATCTCGGCATGGGGCCTCACATACAGGCGCCGGCCGAACCTCCGGGTGGTCGAGACGCCTGCCTCGACGAGCTCCAGTCCCCCCCGCACCGGCCCGACGGACGCGCGGTTGAATCGCGCGGAGGCCCAGCCGACCCGCGCCGAGACGCCGAGCCGGATGCGAGCGGTGACGGCGCGCTCGTAGCTCGCTCCGAGCTCGCCGAAGTACGCGCCGCGATAACTGCCCGCGTCCACGGCGTGGCGCGTGGACAGCACCGCCCCACCCCTCGCGTAGGACATCATCACCGACAGCTCCGCCGTCCGCGCGGCAACGCCTTTCGCGGCCTCCGCGTCGGACAGCCGGTACAGGTAGCAATCGATGGCCGGTGCGACGGTGAAGTTGCCTCGCTCGAACGTGTAGGACCCGCCAAGGTCGATTTCGTCGAGGCTCCTGGCAAGGGGCGCGGACGGCACGGCCACGTTGGTCCACGCGTACAGGTAGAGCCCGCTGACCGAGACCCAGGCCTTCGACTGCGCCACAGGGCCATCGCTGTAGACGAGGCCCCGAAACACGTACACCGAACCGACGTCGGTTTCGACGCCGACCTCCACACCCGGGGCCGGACGGACATCGGCCGCCGGAGGCGGCGCCACCTGCGCCGCGGTCGATGACGGCGCGAGGAGGACCAGCAGCAGCGCCGATGCCCGCGTGAACGCAGGTGGGGTCCGCATGCGATTCGTGACCTCCGTCGCCACAGTCGTCCCGGGCGTGGGGCGAGGCTCGTTGTCGAACTACGCGGAATGCCGATGGATGCGGACACGGCTCGGGGCGGACGCCGGTTCGCGGCCAGGACGCCGCAGACGATCGGCGCAGAACGCACGGGAGGGCGGGGTTCGAGCAGAGAATCAACGGCCTTGCGCCGCCGTATAATCCGTTCCGGCACGCGACCGGGCCAACTGGACCGTGGTCGTGGAAACCCACTGAGGCTGGCGCTGACCATGCCTGCGACGAGCTGGCGAAGATGGGTTGAGGGCACCATGAGCGACAGCGTCAAATACCTGCTCGACGAGTCACGAATCCCGACGGCCTGGTACAACCTGATGGCCGACCTGCCGTCGCCGCCCCCGCCGGTGCTGCATCCGGGGACGATGAAGCCGGTGGGGCCGGACGACCTGGCACCGTTGTTCCCGATGTCGCTCATCGCACAGGAGGTCTCGCCCGAACGGGATATCGAGATCCCCGAGCCGGTGCGCGACGTCTACCGGCAATGGCGGCCCACGCCGCTCTTCCGCGCGCGGCGCCTCGAACAGGTCCTCCAGACACCTGCCCGCATCTACTACAAGTACGAAGGCGTGAGCCCGGC
>CAZLBU010000196.1:0-5605 GCA_964557815.1 uncultured Bifidobacteriaceae bacterium
GAATCACTGGTCCCGAGCATCCGGGCCGCCATCGCGCGCGCCGACTCGGAGGTGCCGGTCTCGGACGTCCGGTCACTCGCCAGCGTGGTGGAGAGCGAGACGGCGGCGCGTGAAGTGCAGGTACGGGTCCTGGCGGGCTTCGCGGGGATGGCCCTGCTCCTGGCAGCCGTCGGCGTCCACGGGCTCCTGGCGTTCAGCGTCTCCGCCCGCGTGCGCGAGATTGGCGTGCGGCTGGCGCTGGGCGCTACGCGCGCGCGCATCCTGCGGCAGGTACTGGCGAGGGGCTTCCGGCTGGCCGGCATCGGCGTGGTCGTTGGCACGATGGGCGCGGCCTGGGCGGCTCACGTTCTGGAAGCGCTGCTGTTCGGCGTGAATCCGGGTGACCGCCAGGTCTATGCCGTGGCCGTTGGCGTCTGCATGCTGATGGCGCTGGTCGGGAGCCTCCTGCCGGCCCTCCGCGCGACGCGCGTGGACCCGTTGCAGGCGATCCGCGCGGAATAAAGGCCTCGCCCGCGAGGAGCGAGGCCCATCCTCGTTACGGAACAGCGTCCAGCATCTTGTGGCACGAGTCGCAGTCGGCCGTGATGCTGGTCCCGTCCTTTGCCACCTTGCTCCCGTCGTGGCAGCGGAAGCACCCCTGCGACGTCGTGTGACCCAGGTTGTCGGGGTAGACCCCGAAGCTCACGTTCATCGTCGGGAACACGTTCCGCTCGTAGACGGTGTGGAGGGCAGAGACCGCCCGCTCGATGGCGGCGCTGTCGATCTCGCCGGTCTGCGTCTTGTAGAAGCCGCGCAGGCCCTGGTCGATGGCCGCGCGCGCGGCATCGCTGCTCTCGTACTGCGCCTGGACCAGCTTCACGCCCTCGCGCCGGACGTACGGAAGCGTCTGCGGCAGCGCGCCCGACGCGATGGCGCGATCCACGGCCTGCTCCGCCGAGGGAGCGATGCGATGCGCCACCACGTTGTGGCAGTCGAGGCAGTCCATCGTCCGGCGGGTGCCGGCCGGCGCCTGATCCAGCGACGTTCCCTCCGCCGCCCACACCTCCACGGATCCATCCGGGCGCGTCGCCCGTACCCAGGGGATCTCCTGGCGATCCGCGTCCGTGTAGACGTACTCGATGCGGAGGTTGGGGTTCGCGTGCCAGTGGATGCCGCGGCCCCCCGGCGTTCCCGGACCGCCCAGGTGAAGCGTCAGGGCCGTGGCGCTTTCGGTATTCGTTTCATCGTCGCCGTACGACCTGAACACGCGCACGCGGTCGCCGATGGAACGGCCGGGCCAGTGGCAGTTGCCGCACGTCTCGAGCGCCGGTCGCATGTCGGCCACGCCCGGGATGGGCCGCGGGTAGTTGTTGGTCACCACGTGGAAGAGCTGCCGGACGCCCGCCGTCTTGTAATGGATGAATGCCTCGCCACCCTCACCGATATGACACTGCACGCAGGTGACGTTCGAGTGCGGCGCGTTCTGCCAGGCGGTGTACTGCGGGTGCATCGGCTCGTGGCACGCCTGCCCGCAGAACTGCGGCGACTCCATCCAGTGGAGCGTGCCGTAACCGGCCACGAGGACGATGATGATGTTGATGGCGGTGAGCGCGGCGATGACCAGGGCCACGCGCCGCGTGCGGGACTGGCGGAAGTCCACGACCGGCCATTCCGCCTCGCGCTCGCCACGCGCGATGGCGCGGCGCTGGAGCATCATGCCCCAGGGAATGAGCGCCAGGCCCAGCAGGAAGACCGCGGGGATGGCGACGAAGACCACCAGGCCAGCGTAGGGGTTCTCGAGCAACCCCACGAACATCGCCACGGCCAGGGCGACGAACACGATCGCGGCCGCGGTCGTGATGGCGATTCCCACCATCGCCAGCGGATGGCGAATGAGCACGGCACGTTCGGGTTGGGCCATTGAGATCCTCCCTCGAGGGGGGCGCCTGCTTCGGGTCGCCCGGCCGTGGGGTGCCGGGCTGCGGACCCTACTTCAAGGACTGCATGTACGCCACCAGCGCATCGATGTCGGCGGGCGGCAGCTTGGCATACGTCTTCGGCATCAGCGGCTTCTTCGTCGACTTGGCCTTCTCGGCGGCCGCGGCGGGATCCACCAGCCACTCCTTGATCTGATCCGCCGTCAGCTTCGCGCCCACGCCGTCCAGCACGCTCAGCTTGTTGCCCTTGCCGGCCACCTGGTGGCACATCGAGCACTTCTGGGCCGCGTAGAGCTGCTGGCCCTTCGCCGCGTCCTGCGCCGACGCCACGTGGGGCGCCATCATCATCGCCGACGCGAACACTGCAATCATCACTGCACGCATGAGAGCCTCCTGCGCGCCGGGCCGCAGCCTGGCGCATACCGCAATCGGTGGCGTTGATTCAGGGAAGCGGTTTCAGGGCACCGGGCCGACCGCGTGCGAAAGACCGAGACGCGGTGAGAATCATCACCACTATTGTGATTCTATAGCACAAGGTGAACCACCCTCCAGCGACCGCGATCATCCTCTGCGGCGGCGCGTCCTCCCGCATGGGTCGCGACAAGGCATCGCTGCCCTTTGGCTTGGAGACGCTACTCGAGCGCGTCATCCGGCTTCTTCGCTCGGTCGTGGATGAGGTGGTGCTCGCCGCTGGAGCAAACCAGCCGGTACCGGACGGGATACCGGTGATCAGGGACGCCCGGGAAGGCCTGGGGCCGCTGGCGGCGTTGGCCGGCGCCGCCTCCTCCGTCGAGACCGACTACATGGTGCTCGTGGCCTGCGACACGCCGCTGCTCCAGCCCGCGCTCATCCGGCTCCTCCTCGACCGGGCAGAAGGTTGGGACGCCTGCGTGCCGATTGTCGGCGGTGTGCTCATGACCACGTGCGCGGTCTATCGAACCCAGGCCGTGAAGGCCGCCGCCGGACCCTTGCTCCTGGCGGGCGGCACCAGCCTTCGTTCGCTGCTGTCGGGCCTCCGCACGCTGTACCTGGACGAGCCCATCGTGCGCCAGGCCGACCCTCAGCTCCTGAGCTTCACGCCCTGCAATACTCCTGCGGAATATGCGCGGTCGCTCGCGCTGGCGGGCCTTGCGGTCAACGAGCCGCCAACACGGGCCGTATGATCGAAACATGACCGCACGGCCGCTCGTCTCCATCCTGGCGCTCGCCATCCTGGCCGCCACCTCGTCCGGAGCCCTTGTCCACGGAGACACGAAACACGCACGGTCATCTGCGTTATCTGCGTTATCTGCGTTATCTGCGGCTCCTGTGTCATCTGCGCCATCTGCGTTATCTGCGGCCCCTGCGGCCCCTGCGGCCCCTGCGGCATCTGCGGCCCAGTCCGCGGCCCATCTACGTTGGTGGGGGCAGTGGCGTGGCCCGCTCGCCACCGGCGTCTCCCCCACCGCCAACCCGCCCGTCGAGTGGAGCGAGACGAAGAACGTCAGGTGGAAGGTCGAGGTCCCGGGCCGCGGCTCCGGCTCTCCGGTGGTCTGGGGCGACAGGCTGTTCCTCACCTCCGCCGTGCCCGCGGGCACCAGCGGCAAGGCGTCGCACGCACCGCTCGGCGGCCACACGCCTCGCCCGCCTCACGAGTTCAAGGTCTTCGCTTTCGACCGCAAGACCGGCAAGGTCGCCTGGGAGCGAGTGGCACACACCCAGGTTCCGCACGAGCAGTCGCACCAGGACAACGGCACCTGGGCATCGCAGTCGGCCCTCACCGACGGCGAGCACGTCATTGCCTACTTCGAGTCGTTCGGCATCTACGTCTACGACATGAACGGCACGCTGGTCTGGAAGAAGGACCTCGGCGACAAGGGCATGCGCAACGAGTTCGGCGAGGGCTCCACGCCCGCCCTCTTCGGCAACACCATCGTCATCGTCTGGGACCACATCACCGGGCCGTCCTTCATCGTCGCGCTCGACAAGAGGAACGGTAACGAGTTGTGGCGAACCAGCCGGGACGAGATCGACACCTGGGCGACGCCCCTCATCGTGCCCGTGGACGGCCGCCACCAGGTGGTGGTGCCGGCGATGAACAAGGTACGCGCGTACGACCTCGAGACCGGCAAGGTCGTCTGGGAGGCCCCCGGGACGACGATGAACGCCATCCCATCGCCGGTGGCCGGCCACGGCATGGCCTTCCTGATGAGTGGCTTCCGCGGCAACAACCTGAAGGCCATCCGCCTGTCCGGCGCGAAGGGCGATCTCGCCGGGACCCCCGCCATCGTGTGGGAGATCAACCGCGACACGCCGTACGTGCCGTCGCCGCTGCTCTACGACGACATCCTCTACTTCCTCAAGACGAACAACGGGCTGTTGTCCGCGTTCCATGCCCCGACGGGCAAGCCTCACTATCAGCTCCAGCGGCTCGACAAGGTGCCAAACGTCTTCTCGTCCCCCGTGGGCGCGGCCGGGCGCGTCTATCTCGCCGGGCGCGAGGGCACGACGCTGGTCTTCAAGCACGGCCCGACGTTCGAGGTCCTGGCCGAGAACGTGCTGAACGACGGCTTCGACGCCTCGCCGGCGCTGGTGGAGGGCGAGATCTTCCTCCGCGGGTACGAGTTCCTCTACTGCATCGCGGCCAGCTGATGGCCGCACCTGGCAGGGATTCCGTCGACGCGGTCCCCGAGCCATCGCCCCTGGAGGCGTTGATGGCGGCCGACGGCACGCTCGAAGGCTCGGCCGAGGCCGAGTGGCGGGACTTCGTCGAGCACGTCGTCGAGACGCTGGATGTCGGGCCCGGCACCAGCGTGTGGGACGTCGGCTGCGGGGCTGGGGCGTTCCTGTACCCCCTCTGGGAGAACGGTTACGTCGTCGGCGGGATGGACGAGGCGGCCGATCTCGTCGATCGGGCCCGGGCCGCGATGCCGCAGGGCATCTTCGTCGCCGGGGCGCCGACCTCGCTCGACCCGGCGGATCCCTGGGACGTGGTGGTCGCCAGCCGCGGCTTCAGCGGGCTGGCGGACATCGACGCGGCGCGTGGCGTCCTGGCCCGCATGGCCGCCAAGGCCACCCACGCCATCGCCGCGCTGGGCGTGGTGGAAGAGGGTGCGGCCGGTGGAAGGGGGCTGCTGATGAGCCGCGGCGACATGCTGCGGCTCCTGGCAGAAATCGGGGTGACGGGCGTCCAGTTCAAGGAGGCGGCCGCTGGCCGCTTCAACGTCTTCGCCCGGGTTTAACGGGGTTTTAACGGGGACAGTCCCTGTAAAGCGGGGACAGTCCCTGTAAAGTCCCTGTAAAGTCCGTGCAAAGCCTTCGTCCCGAGCCTACTGCAGCGGGGGCAGGACCACGCCCATCCCGCGGGACGCGTAGTCCATCATCATCTCGCCCAGCAGGATGGCCAGGAAGAAGAGGCTTGTGGCGACCACCAGCTTGGTCAGCCGGCTGCTGTACTTCACGTGCATGAAGAACAGCACCACGAGGGTGGCCTTGATCGTGGCGATCGCCAGCGCGATGGGAGCGTTCAGCGCGCCCAGGTTCACGAAGGCGGCGAACACCGTGATGGCGGTGAGCACCATCAGGGCCCCGAAGATCGAGTAGTAGAGGCTCTTGGGCGAAACGTGTCCGGACATGCTAGTTGTGCCGCTCCACCAGGTACAGCAGTGGGAAAAGGTAGATCCACACGAGGTCGACGAAGTGCCAGTAGA